>JBATYG010000171.1:0-9395 GCA_049673945.1 Occallatibacter sp. | reverse complement strand
GACCGGCTTTGCCAGCATACTTACCGCCTGGTGAGCGGGAAGTAGTCGTTGGAGACTTCGATGACTGGGTGCTTGTTATCGCCGACGAGGACGTGGAGGCCGGGAGCGCCGACCTGGCCGCAGAGGGCGCCGGTCGCGGGTGCGGCGATGGTGAGATCGACGATGTTGGTGTCGCCTACGCCGATGAGGGCGGGATGAAAATGGTAGCGGCCGAGGAAGTCGTCTTCAGTGAGCTCTTCAGCCTTGATGGACTGGATGGGGATGTCTTTGCCGCAGACGCGCAGGCGGTCTTTGTCGTACTCGAGGCGAAGGCTCTCGATGTAGCTCTCCTGGGTGTTGTCGAGGCCGACGGACTGGTAGGTCTCATAGGGAGCGCCGACCTGCCAGTGACCCATGAGGGCGGGCGCGGTTTGCTTGAGCGAGCCGGACGAAGCCATCAGTACGAGCGCAGAGAGCTTGATAGTCCTCAGGACGTTCAAAGGACCCCCTCCAGGTTGAGCGATTGCGTTGAATCCATCTTCTCCATAAACACGCCGATTTGATATAGGTTGCTGTAACGCGATGCTTACCTACGTCATCTTGCTGCGGGCGGTCAATGTGGGGTCGACGGGCAAGCTGCCCATGGCCGATTTCCGTAAGTTGCTGGAAGGACTGGGGTACGCGCAGGTTGAAACGTATATCCAGAGCGGCAATGCGGTGGTGGGGGCGAAGGGCTCGGCTGCGGCGACGGCAAAGGCAGTGGGCGCGGCTCTCGAGAAGTTGATGGGCCACCCGGTGCCGGTGATTGTGCGGACCCACGCGGAGCTGGAGCGGATGATCGTGGCGAATCCGTTTGCGCAGGAAGCGGCCGCGGATGGGGCGCGGGTGTTCGCGGTGTTTCTCTCGGCGGCGCCGGCGGCGGGGAAGGTGGCGGGTCTTGAGGCGATCGCGACGAAGAATCCGAAGCGAAGGGACCGCTATCACCTGGCGGGGGACACGCTTTATCTGCACCTGCCGGATGGCGCGGCAGACAGCAAGTTTACGGCGCAGACGGTTGACCGCGTTCTGGGCGTGACGGCGACGGCGCGCAACTGGAACACAGTGCTGAAGCTGCACTCGATGGCGAAGCGATAAGCGCAGTCAGGATTGGGCGAGGATCGCGTCGGCGATGCGCGCGGCTTCAACGGCGGGGCGTACGCTGTGCACGCGGACGATGCGCGCGCCGTGCAGGATAACTGCGACCATGGCGGCGATGCCGGCGGTTTCGCGCGCGGCAATGGGCGCGGTGTCGCCGCCGTAGAGCGGGGCGAGGGTTTTGCCGAGGAAGGATTTACGGCTGACCCCGGCGAGGAGCGGGCGGCCGAGTGTGAGCAACCGGGCCTGGCGGGCGAGGAGCGCATAGTTCTCTTCGAAGCGCTTGCCGAAGCCGTAGCCGGGATCGAGGACGATGGCGTCCGCGGCGATGCCGGCCTGCATTGCGGTTGCGAGGCTGGCGGCGAGGCCGGATTCGACGGTTGCGATCAGCTCATCTGCAGAGAGACGGCTTTGCGCGGACCATTGGCTAGGGAGGCCGCGGGTGTGCATGAGCACGAGGCCGCATTGGGCTTCGGCGCAGAGGGCGGCGAGGTCCGCATCCCAGGTGAGGCCGCTGACGTCGTTGATAATCTCGGCGCCCGCGGCGAGCGCGGCGCGGGCAGTTGCGGCTTTGTACGTGTCGATGGAAAGGACTGCGCGCGGCCGCGCCTTGAGAATGCCTTCGAGGACGGGCAGAAGGCGCGCCTGCTCTTCTTCAGCGGTGACGGTGGGATTGGTGGCGACGTTCACGCCGGGACGCGTGCTCTCGGCGCCGAGATCGAGCAGGTCGGCGCCTTCATCGAGGAGCTTGAGGGCGTGGGCGACGGCAGCTTCAGGGCGAAGGAAAGCGCCGCCATCGCTGAAGGAATCGGGCGTGATGTTGACGATGCCCATGACGAGGGTGCGGTTGAGCTCGAGGGCGCGGGTGCGGAGGCGCCAGAGCGGGGCAACGGGCGGGGCGGGGGACGGCGAGATGGAGTGCGATGCGGGCATGACGTGGTGCTCTCCGCGACGCTCTGATTCTACGTGGACAAGCTGCTACACTCCCGGCATGAGACGGTTTGAGCGGGCTGCGGCAGTTCTGCTGGCGGCGGCAGTGTCTTCAACGGGGATGATGGCGCAGGCGCGGCACCTTGCACGCGCAACGCAGGGATCCCATGGGGTAGAGGGATCACGGTCTGGCGGATCGATTGCGAGTCGGATCGAGGCGATTCTCAATCAACCGGAGCTGAGCCATGCAGAGTTTGGCATCAGCGTGCGCACGCTGGACGGGCAGCAGATTTATGGGCTGAATGAGGGACGGCTGTTTACGCCGGCATCGAATGCGAAGCTGCCGACGACGGCCGCGGCCTTTGCGCTGTTCCCGGTGGACACGCTGACATGGACGACGCATGTGGTCGCAACGGGCGATGTGGACTCAAGCGGAACACTTCAGGGCGACCTGATGCTGTTGGGTGTAGGCGATCCGACGATCAGCGCGCGCAAGTATCCCTATGAGGCGCCGGGGGAGAATGCGCCGGCGCCGAAGGTGAATGCGGCGACTCCGCCGGCTGTGAAAGAGGAGGCTACGCCGAACCAGGCGACTGTGCCGGCGGCGCCCGCAGCGAAGCCGCAGCCCGATGTGATGAATGTGCTGAGCCTGCTGGCGCAACAGGTGGAAGAGGCAGGGGTGCGCACGATCACGGGCAATATTGTGGGCGACGACAGCTTCTTTTTGAACGAGCCGTACGGGACAGCGTGGGGATGGGATGATCTGCAGTGGAGCTACGGCGCTCCAGTGTCGGCTCTCAGCTTCAACGACAACACGATTCGCCTGAGCGTGGTGGCGGATACGTCGGACCCGAATGGGGAGACGGCGCTGTGGACGCCGGCAGTGGACTACTACACGCTGGATAACTCGATGACGATGGCAGCGGCGGGTGAGAAGGCGCATCCGGGGCTGCAGAGGATGCCGGGCAGTCTTATGGTGCGGGTGTGGGGAACGGCGGCGAGCGGGTTCAATGCAGACCTGGCGGTTGAGGACCCGGCGGAGTATACGGCGGCTGCGTTCAAGCAGGCGCTGATCTCGCGTGGGATCGCGGTGAACGGATCGGCGACGGCGGCGCACCGGCTGCCGAGCGGTACGGGCGACTTTGACGAGGAACGATCGATGCCGCTGAAGCTGGCGCCGGCGAATCTGTCGACGGTGGTGGCGCCTATTACTGAGAAGCGAGTGCTGGCGACGCACATTTCGGTACCGATGGAGCAGGCGATCATGGTGGTGAACAAGGTGAGCCAGAACCTGCATGCGGAACTGCTGCTGCGGCTGCTGGGCAAGGAGTTTGGCACTGACGGGAGCCTCGAAGAAGGGACGCGCGTGGTGCGGCAGTTCCTGGTGGACGCGGGCGCGAGCGATAAGGATTTCTTTTTCTACGACGGCTCGGGGATGAGCATGGACGACCGGATTGCTCCGCGCGCGCTGACGCAGTTGCTGGCCTATGCGTCGCGGCAGGGCTGGGGACCGGGATGGCGCGGGACGTTTCCGATTGCGGGTGTGGATGGCACGCTCGAAGGGCGCTTCACGAAGTCGCCCCTGAAGGGCAAGCTGTGGGCGAAGACGGGCACGCTGAATGAGACGATCGCGCTCTCAGGCTACCTGACGGCAGCGAGCGGAAAGATGGTTGCGTTCTCAGTGATGGTGAACGGGCACCGGCCGGGCAGCAAAGCCGAAGGGCCCGCGATAGATAAGGTCTGCGAGGCGATTGCGGCGGCGGAGTGAACAAACGACCGTAGCCGGTAGCGAGTTGAAAGCTGCTTGCGGGAAATATAGTTCGGCGGCGTTGGTGAAGTTCGGGTAAACTGCGGGCGGTCAGTTATCCATAGAGTTTTACTGTCCAGGCCCGCGATCGAGCTTGTTGGCCGGCCCCTGTTTCAGCTACCCATTTCCTTCAGCACCTTGCCACGAAGCGGAATCCCGGGCTCCAGATCACAATCGGAGAAAGACAATGCAAGACAGATTGCGATTGGTCTCTGCGGGGATCTTCGGGTTGGTGTTGTTTGCGGTGTGCGCTGCACCTTGCAGCGCGCAGGGGTCGGAGGCGAAGGAAAAGCCGCCGATGTATTCCTACGTTGCCAACTGGGCGATTCCGCGCGCACAGTGGGGCGAGATGGCGAAAGCGGGCGATGCGGACAAGGCAGTTCTGGACAAGGCGCTGGCCGACGGAACGATTGTGGGTTACGGCAGCGACGAGACGGTGGTGCATCAGGCGGATGGCGTGACGCACGATGACTGGTGGTCGGCGATGTCGATGGCGGGATTGCTGAAGGTGCTGGACCAGATCTCCGGCGGAGGCGCAAGTTCGGCGCCTGTGCTGGTGAGCGCGACGAACCACTTCGACGAGATCATGGTGAGCCGGTACTACAACTGGAAGCCGGGCGCATGGAAGAACGGGTATGGGCATGTTGCGCTGTACTCGTTGAAGAAAGACGCTCCGGATAACGCGATCGATGTGATGAGCAAGCAGGTGGTGGTTCCGCTCTTCGAGAAGTTTGTTGCCGATGGAACGGTGCGCGAGTACGAGGTGGACCAGGAGGCGATTCACACGCAGGCGCCCAACCGTTTCTGGATTGTCTATGTGGCGTCGAGCCCGGAGGGGATCGATACGGTGCAGTCGGCGCTGGTAAAGCTGGTGGACTCGCAACCGCTGCTTGGTCCGGCGCTGGGCTCGATGACAAATGACTCTGACCACCGTGACGAACTGGCGCGAAGCGAAGGCGTCTACAAATAAAGAGCGGCGTCAACTTCGAGGGCGGCGGATGCGAAGGCAATCGCCGCCCGTTTTGCTGCCTCGACGGAGCGTATGCCGACCAGGCCCGTGAAGGCGCCCGATAAGTTTCTGAAAGTCGTAGCCGGCACCGACGTTGCTCAATTCGGCGGCGATATGACGCCGGACGGCGCAGGCATGGCGACAGGCGGCGGTAAGCTAGACGATGAGAGCAGTCGCTATGGGTTTAGTTCGCGGTATCGTTCTTATTCTCTTTGGTCTTGTGGCGCTTTATCGGGCGCGTGCGGTGCACAGCGGGCACTATGCGTGGCTGTTGCCGGCGCTGGGACTGGCGGCGCTTGCGCTTGGCATCTGGCATGTGCTGGCGGAGGTGCGCACGCGCCGATGAAGGCATGCGCGCCTAAGAAAGTTGGGGCGACGTTGCGAAAGATTTCCGGCGGATTGGCTATGCTGGATTCAAAGACAGAGAAGAGAGAGCGAGGGAGGGCATGTGCCCTCCTTATTTCTTTTCGGACTCCTTCTGCGGTGGGTGGACCGGCGAGAAGAAGCTGAAGGGATGGAGGCAAGTGGGCGATGTCACGACAGGAGGCGTTGCCCGCTTGCCCAATCTGCAGGCGGTCAGTCTGGAGCTTGCGGAAGGCAGTTCGGGATCGGCAAATGAATGGACGGAGATGTTGAGAGCGCGGCGAAGGGCGAGGTGCAAGGAACTCTTGCTCCTGCGGACGCGGCGAGTGCTGAAGTGGATGTGATTGTCCGGGCGCGGCGCGCAGTGGGCGACGAAGCGCAGTTGCGGATGCCGGAGCTGGCAAAGGCGCTGATAGACGCTGTTCTGCACGGAAATATGTCGGCTGCAAAGCTGTTGTTCGATGTTCTGGATCAACTGGCTGAGGACCGGAAATCGCAAACAGTTGTGGTGGCGCGCAGCATTGCAGAGGAGTGGGGCGTTGAGCCCGAGTGGAGCAGTGATCGCTGTATCCATTGTGCGACGGCGATTGGCGATGAAGGCGATGCGGGCTGAGGCGGGTTCGCATCGATGCGTGGATCGAAGGAGTGCGGATAAGCTGATGGCTTTCTTCTGGCGCAGGCAGGCTGTGCGGCAGGAGAAAGCCATCACGTTTGGGCAGGAAACAAGAGAAGAGAGACACGGGATGAAGCTCAGAATGAATATGTTGTGTCGCGCGGGAGCATGGATCGGGATCTGCCTGGCCACACTGATCTTTGCGTGGCAGGCGCGGGCAGCGGCGGTGAGCACCACGACGGTGCAGGGGACCGTCTACCTGGCGAATGGCGCGGTGGGCTCGGGAACGCTGCAGTTGAGCTGGCCGGCGTTTACGACGGCAGACAACCTTGCAGTGGCAGCCGGCCGTACGACGGTGTCGATTGGGGCGGATGGGTTTGTGAGTGTAAACCTCGCGCCGAACCTGGGCGCGGCGCCGGCGGGGCTTTACTACACGGCGGTGTACCACATGAGCGACGGCACGACGAGCACCGAGTACTGGGTCGTTCCGGAAGCGGCGCAGGCGAGCCTGGCCGCGGTGCGCGCGCAGGTGATGCCGGCGGCGCAGGCGGTGCAGGCGGCGAGCAAGGCGTATGTCGATAACGCGATTGCGTCGCTGGCGCAGGGAACGCTGACGCCGGTGGGCGGTGCGCTGAGCGGACCGCTGTATCTCAACGGCGATCCGACACAGACCCTGCAGGCCGCGGACAAGCACTACGTCGATTCGACGTTCAGCGCGTCGGTGCCGCTTGCCGGCGGGACGATGCTCGGCGCGCTGACGGGGCCTTCGGTCACGGCAAGCCTGAACAAGGTGCTGCTGGTGACGGCGCCGCCGTATAACGCGCAGTGCGACGGCGTGACGGACGATCAGGCAGCGATCCAGGCGGCATTCAACGATGCGTATACCAATGGCTACTCGGTGGAGTTCCCAGCGGGAACGTGCCTGACGAGCACGATCACGATCAAGGGGCAGTCGTTCTTCGGACACGGCAAGTACGTAACGACGATTGTGGGGCGTCCGGGGCAAGACGTTTTCGCGACGCCGGACCCTTCGACGAGTCCGGTCTTCAGGCAGAGCGCACACATTCATGACCTGAGCATCCAGGTGAATGCGACGGTGGATGCTTCGGCGAGCGCGGCTGGAGGCAACAACATGTTTCCGTACCGGGTGACGGGCACGGCAGGTGGCCTGACCGCGCTGCCGCAGGCACCGGCGCCGGGGCCGATGGTCTTTGGCTCGGCGGTTCCAGGCAACTGTGCCGGGCAGATGATCGCCGACAGCAGCGGCGCCTTCGATGAGTTTTACCAGCCGTGCGCGAACTTCACGAATCTGAATGCAGAGTTTAACGGCGCGCATATGGCGGGGCAGCCGATCTCGGTTTACAACACGAGTGGCGCGCTCGTGCTGGCGACGACGATTGCGAGCGTGATCGATGCGACGCACCTGCAACTGGCGGCGCCGGCATCTGCAGCGCAAAGCAATCTCAGCGGCGAGTATATGAACGCGTTGACGGCGCCCTGGTACATCGGCAACTGCGGATTTGCGTTTCCGATGGCGGATGGAAGCCAGAACGGCGGCGGGAACGGCTCGTTGAATGGATGGGTTTTCGAGAATATTTCCATTGGGCAGGTCTCCACGTCGCTGCGGCAGCCGAATCATACCTGCGGCATTTTCATGCAGGCGAATAACTATGCGCTGAATTATGAGCACGTGGATACGTCGATGCTCTATGGCGGAATTATCGAAGCGCTGCCGTATCAGAACGGGTCGTACGTGACGTGGGCTCCGGATACGACGAAGTATCTCGACGTGAACCTGAGCCATCACATTCTGCCCTTCATCACGTACAACGGCACGCACAGAATTGTTGAAGGCATGAGCATTTACGGCGGCGCGTGGGATAGTCCGCAGGGCATGGGCGCGTGGATGCTTGCGGCTTCGACAGGGACGTCTTCGGGGCTTGCGGCGTACGCAGCCAATGCGAGTTTGTCGCGCTTCTATTTTGAGTGCGCGTCGTTTCTCTCAGGGGAGGTGGAACGGTTCAGCGGGCAATCGACGACGCTGATTGGTGGGTCGCCCACGCAATGCGGCGACAGCGGGAGTCTTGGGCCGTGGATGACGCCGGCATATCTGAACTGGGATGTGAGCGACGGGTCACTGGATGGGCAGGTGGGTATCTACCTGCAGATCAACGGCGATCACAACTCCCTGACACACACCGACCTTACGCTGGGATCGGTGACGGATAACGGATTTGAGAACCGCGTGCAGACCGGCATCAACAACAGCGATGCGAATCTGAAGCGGGCCTTTTATGCGAACCTCGATATGCCGCAGGACCCGGTGGGGAAACTGACGGGCGACTTTCTGCTGAATGGAGACAGCGGCGCTCCGTTTGTGAGTGGAAGCGATCTGCTGACGACGTGCCGCGACTACCGAACGCTGACGCCGCTTTGTGTAAACGATCCCGGCGGATCGGAGCTGTCGCGGAGCTATATTCATGCGCTGGCGACCGCGGGCTCTGTTTCCGGCATCAGCACGGGTTCGGTGGCGAGCTGGAATGCGCTGATGGTGGCCGGATCGCGCATTCCGCTGACGCAGGTGTACGTCGTGGCGCAGGGGCGCTGCCAGGGCGCGGCGGCGTGCTCGAGCACCTTTTATGTGCGCGACCGCGTAACGGGCAATACGCTGGGCAACTGCACGTACACGTTTGGCTCATCGTGGACGGTACAGGGTGGCGCGTCCTCGAATCCGTGCCTGATCAACTTCTCGGGCGTGCCGATGGGGGATGCCGTAGGGTGGGACACGAATGCGTGGACAGCGAGCGGACTTACGGCGGTGGACATCAGCTTTGTCGGTTTTCAGCCGCAGCACCCGGATATTGTGAGCGAGGTATTGACGAGCGGGCAGCTTGCGGGCGTGATTCAGTCGGGCGCGGCCGGCGTGCCTGTGAACATTACGGCGGCGAACTGGCACTGGGGCAGCACGGGGCCGGGCGTCGTCGACGCGAGCTCGCCGACCGGATATTCGACAGCGATCGGCAATGCGTGGAGCCTGACAGCGTGGAACGGCAGCACGAACCTTAACGGCGGTGCGCTGTATCCGGCGGTGCCAAGCACGATCAGCTACCTGGTGCAGGCGCCCGCGGTGCTTACGAATTCGCTTGCCGCCGCGATGGCCGCGACGGATACGTCGTTCGCGGTGAGCGTGCCGGTGACGAGCTCGTATGCCTCGGGCGGGTGCTTTCAGAGTGATCAGGAGATCGGGTGCTACTCCGGCACGCCGACGGCGGGCGCAACCACGATCGCGGTATCGCGCGGGCAATATGGAACACTGCCGCAGGCGCATGCGAGCGGCGCGACGGTAAACACGGTGGGAACGGGCACGTTCTTCGTAGCGTGCAACGGGACGAACTATGCGAGCACAAATGTTGTGTTCGGCGCGAACTGGTCGTATGTGAGCTCGCCCTTTGCGGCGCAAAACTGCAGCGGCGCGAGCACGGCGATTCATCTCTCGTTTGCGAACGGTCCGACGGGACAGACGTACAAGATTGCCGCGGTGCAGATCGCGCAGAACTCGG
>JBATYG010000170.1:0-3084 GCA_049673945.1 Occallatibacter sp. | reverse complement strand
GCAACGGACTCCTTGTAGAGAGCGCCGCCGACGAGCGCGGCAACCAGGACCTCCACAAGACCCGCGGCGGTTGTCATCGCTGTAAGATCACGCGAAAAGAGACCCCCGAACCACATGAAGCTGAGATTGGGGGTCAGAACGCTGACTATCCAGATGGCCACGCCCGCAATCACGGCGGTCCTGGCTCCAGCCCCGAACCGCGGTCGAATCCCTGCGTAAACCCAGATCAGGACAATGCCGGTTATGATGCCCAGAACGTTGAACCACATAACCTGGTTCGATCCAAATCCGGCATGCCCGAGCGCCTTCATCCCGGCGGCCCATCGTGGCGCAAGCCAGACGCCATCCACAAGGAAACCTAGAATATCCAGAACGATCCCGGCGGCAATCCCGGCGATCAGTACGCGGCCCGTGTTGATCTTTCCCATATGCCCTCCTCTTTTGCAGATGGAAACGCCTGAAAACAAGTGCGTTCCTGCAACTGCCAGCCTGCTTGTCGGGGGAGCGGCGCAAGTATACGCAGGGGATTGAGGCGGCACAAGGAGATTTTGGTTGGGGGCCAGCGGCCTGCAAAAGTGTCCCCGCAGTTCTTCGTTCCCGGTGACGAAGGCCCCGTCCGACTCTGGCCATCGGGATCTCTGCGTCTTCAGTAACCCGTCACTGCCTTACTTTCGTCGAGGCCCGAGGGCGAAATCCTTTGTATTGTGCCTGCGCCGATGTGCTAGCGTGTCAGGCATTCCTCATGGGAGCGAGAGTTTCAATCGCTGAGTCGTATGACTAGCCTGGGCCTGGTTAACTCCACGAATCTGGCCGCCGTGCGCCTGGAGATGGCGCGGCGCAGAAATCGGCTCTACGTGAAGTCGGAGAAGCTCCGGGCACTGCTCTCTTCAAGGCGCGCCAGGAAAATCCTGTTTTCCGAAAAGCCCGATTGGGCAGACGCCATTAAAACCGGATTCCGGCGCTTGCCCCATCAGGTTGAATTTGGGTCCATAACCGAGGACAGTTTCGAACAGTATGACGTTGTAGTGCCCCTGACTCTGGACGCCCTCGAGAAGGCTCGACGACATTCCCCGCGACAGAAGGATGCACTTCCGCTGCCGACTCCGGAATCGGTGCATCTTTGCAACGACAAGTACAAGTTCAATCAGGAGCTCATCAATGCCGGATTTGGCCGGTACATCCCCAAAATGACGCAGGGACGGGCGCTAACGCCGCCCTATATCCTGAAAAAGCGCACTGGTTTGTGGGGGATTGACTGCTATATCATCCGCAATCGCGACGACGAAGCGGCCCAACTCGACCGCATCGCTGATCCCCAGTACTTTTGCCAGAAACTCATCTCCGGGCGCACGGAGTTCGCGACACATATCTTGTTTGTCGACGGAAGAATCGCTAAGGCTCTAAACATCAAATATGAGTTTGCCAGCGGCACGCCGATCAAAGGACAAGACGGCGAACTCTTCCAGGTCGTTCATCGTTGCCCATATCTGGATCTGTTTGCGCAGGTATTGCGAACCATCCAATTCGAAGGGCTTTGCTGCGTTAATTACAAAGTGACCAAGCGCCAGCCGTTTCTGCTGGAGATCAATCCTCGCTTCGGCGGAAGCCTTGCACCTTATTTCTTTTCCTTCATAAGACACCTTCGCTAGCAAGAGCGAGCGGCGCCGGGCGGGAACTTCCGCCCAATGTCTGTCCTCTACCCGACAAGGAGCTTTCGGGCGCGCGCCGACCCGTCGGGACGGCACGCGGTCCTTGTTGGGTTTCAAGGATCGGTTTCACTTCCGATAGCTTCTACTTCAGCTGAGGCGGGAAGTGGAGAGACCGAGTGTCGTAAAGCCATCGAGGCCGTCGGATGCGATGACCCGCAGCGCACGTGAGCTCGCTCCAGTCCCATCCGTTGCCGTCGTCCTTCACCATATCGCCGGTCAGTGTCCCGGCGGCGGTTACAAAAAGCGGCAGCGGATGCGCGCAGGTCTCTTCCTCGCAGTGCAGCACGTCCACGAGGACGGTGTTTCCTGCGGCAGGCATCGGCGCAACGTTGTGCCGCGTGTCGTAGCCGTGTGTCCCACGAAAGAGCGAGTAGATTCCGACGTGATGGCACGCGCCACAGACTGCACCGATCGCGCGCGTCTCCGTGCGCCGCAGAACAGGCGCGGCAAAGGCAAGGCCGAGCTTGTCGTGGGGCAGGGAAATCAACGCATCGCAAGAGTGGCAGTGGAAACAGCAGTGCTGGGTTGGGCGCGCGGTACTCGTCGGAGCGGAGCGCTCCGCGGAACGCGCGGCAGATTGAAGGCCGGTTACGGCAGTGGCAGCCTGGGTGTCAGTGGCGAGCCCGAGTAATACCTGGCCGGTTTCGTCACGCAGTATCTTCATGGCATGATCCCCCGATCGTTGTCGCGCACCTTCTCATCAGTGTATGTGCGTCCCTCGGTCCACTGAATCTGAAGCGGTGATTCTCTTCCCGCTTCAGGTCCCCATTCCGTGGCGCGAGTTGGCACACCGTGCGCGACCGAATCTACTGCATTCGTTATCAACATCTGTTCACACGCCGCGTAGGTCGATAAATCCAACTTAGGCGTTAATTACCAGCAGTTACTCGTGAGAGTTACCGCTTCCATTGTGTTCATGAACGCTTTCACCGTGTTCATGAACTATAGACGATATTTGGCGCAAGTTGGCACATCGGGTCATGCAGGTAAAGTGATCTAACATCAGATCGGCAAAAAGTTTTCGCAACGAGACGAGGCGTCGCATGAACGTTCTCTTGTTTGGCGCAACAGGAATGATAGGGCAGGGCGTTCTCCTCGAGTGCCTGCGCGATATCGGTGTCCAGCAGATCACCACCATCGGCCGCGGCACCACCGGCGTACGCGACGCCAGGCTGCGCGAGATCGTGCACAAGGATCTCGGCGACTTCTCCGGCATGGAGGCCGCGCTCGCCGATCACGACGCCTGCTTCTACTGCCTCGGCGTCTCTTCCAGTGGCATGAGCGAAGCAGAGTACACCCGCATCACCTACGGCTTTACCCTCGCGGCAGCCCAGATGCTCAGCGTCGCCTCGCCCGGCGCGGCCTTCATTTATGT
>JBATYG010000169.1:0-6787 GCA_049673945.1 Occallatibacter sp. | reverse complement strand
TGGTGAGCAGCGCCTGCTGGGCTGTGACGACTTCAAGGTAGCTGGTGGCTCCGCCTTTGAAGCGCTGGTTCGACAGATCGAGCGAGCGCTGCGCGGCGTTCACAGCGCGGTCTTCGACAGTGGACTCATGGTCGAGGATGCGCAGGTCTGAGAGACGGTCCTCCACTTCATTGAATGCCGCAAGCACAATGGCCTTGTAGGTTGCGGACTGGGCCTCGTAGTTGTGACGTGCCTGGTCAGTGATCGCACGTCGACGGCCGGCGTCGAAGAGCATCTGGGTTGCCTGCGCGCCGAGGCTCCAGAGCGAACTGGGCCCCTGAATCCATAGGCCGGCATGGGTGGACTCGAAGCCGCCTGCGCCCCCGAGAGTGATGGTGGGATAGTAGGCGCTGATCGCGATGCCGATTTGCGCGTTCGCGGCTGCCACCCGGCGTTCAGCCTCAGAAATGTCGGGACGGCGCTCGGCCAGTTGCGACGGGACGCCGATGGGAATGCCGGGCAAGGGGATATTGATGGGCGCGGGCGGCAGAGTGAGCTGACCGGCTTCCTGATTGGTGAGCGTGGCGATGGCGTGCTCAAATTGCGCGCGGCCCTGCTCAACGTCAATTAACTGCGCGCGCACGGTTTCGAGCTCGGTGAGGGCCTGGGCCACGACGACGGATGTGACAACGCCACCCTTGAGGAGTCGCTGGTTCAGTTCGAGCTGCCGCTCGTCTGCCGCGACGGTGGATTGCAGCAGCTGGCTCTGGGAGTCGAGGCCGCGCAACTCGAAATAGTCCTGAGCGAATTCGGCGTGAAGGATGAGGTCGATGCCGGCGACATCGGCGGCGCTGGCCTGGGCGTTTTCGCGGGCCGCTTCAACGGTGCGACGGATGCGGCCCCAGAAGTCCAGCTCCCAGTTGGCCGCACCCGAGAGCGTCAGGTCGTTGTAACTGGTGTTCGATGTTGTCGTGGCAAGCGGTCGGTTGCCAGACACCTTCACATGCTGCGCGCCAATGCCCGCAGAGAGCGTGGGGTAGAAGTCCGCGCGGGCTACGCGCACCTGGTCGCGCGCGGCGAGATAGGTCTCCGTTGCGGCGCGGAGGTCCTGGTTCTGCGTGGCTATAAGTTCTTCGAGGCGGTTGAGCTCGGGATCGTTGTAAATTTCCCACCATTTGCCGCGGAGCATACCGTCTGATGGCGTGGCGGGCTGCCAGCTTCCGCCATTGGGATTGGGCGGGGGAACGATCACGGCCGCTGCGCCGACTTCCTTGTACGCGGGCGGCGCGGTGACGGCGGGCGGAGTGTAATTGGGCCCGACGGGCTTGCAACCTGCAAGGATGAGAAGCGCGGTAAAGGCCGCGGGCACGCGGAGCGCCCGCCCGGATCGCGACAAAGCGCTGCATCCCATCTGCCCTGCCCGCATGCTGCCTGGCGTCACTTACCTGCCTCCTTCGCCGGGCGCAGCAGGCTCGGCGTTTTCAGGCTTCACCACTTCGCCGTCGATAAGGGAATCCGGAGGATCCTGAATGACCTTGTCGTTTGCGTTGATGCCGGTGAGAATCTGCGCGGTGGCGCCATCGTCCTGGCCGATGGTCACGGAAACGAGGTGAGCCTTGTTGCCGTCGACGAGCGTGGCAAGCTGCAAACCTTCGCGGCGGAAGATGAGGGCGGCGACGGGCACAACGTATGTCTGGTTGACGACGGGCGTTTTGAAGTGGACCTGCGCGAGCGAGCCGGGAAGAATCTGGCTGGCGCGATTATCGATATCGAGCTCGACGAGCAGGGTGCGGCTGGTGGGATCGATGGCCTGGGCGGTGCGCACGAGAGTGCCCTCAAAGGTTTTTCCGGGAAACTCGGGGAAGGTGATTCCGATCTTTGTGCCGACTTTGGCCGCCGGCGCGTAGAGCTGCGGAACATTGGTGTAAACGCGCAGCGTGTGCAGCGCCTGCATGTGGAAGAGCTCGCTCGATGCGCCCTCCTGGACGAGCTGGCCGATGTCGATGTTGCGCGCGGTGACGACGCCGTCGAAGGGTGCGTAGATCTTCTCGAAGGATTGCAGCTCGCGAAGCCGCTGCACGTTGGCCTGGGCGCTGCGCACCGCGGCGGAAGTCGAGGCAGCCTGGTTGACGAAGGTGTCGGTGTCCTGCTGAGAGACTGCCTGCGTCTTGACGAGGTCGGAGTAGCGGTCAGCCTGCGTTTTGGCGTTGTTCGCGGTTGCCTGCGCGGTGGCGAGGTCGGCCTGGGCCTGCCTGAGCTGCTGATCGAGTTCGGGAGTGGAGATTTCGGCGAGCAGAGATCCCTTCTTCACATGTCCGCCGATGTCGTAGTACCAGTGGGTCAGGTAGCCCGACGTGCGCGCGTAGATTGGCGAGTCGGTGTACGCGGTGACATTGCCGGGCAGAGTGAATTCGGTGACGGGCGCGCCGAGTCTGGGCGGCAGCGCGATCACCGTAGGCGCGGCAAGCTGCCTGGTGGTCTCAGCGAGCACCTCGTTATTGTGCATGCGGCTGAGAATGCCGACAGCGGCGAGCGCACCGGTGACGAGGGCCACGATCGCGAGGCCGATGATGGCGGTGCGCCCATGGAGGGCAGCTTGCGGAGGCGCGCTCTCGTGTTCGTTGTGGATCGGTGCGGTCGTATTCGGATCGTTAGGCATAGGTTACTCCGGCGGTTGATCAAATTCATCCATCACGCTGGCGCGCGCCGGGATCGCAGCTGTCCTGCGGCGATGCAGCCAGCCATGGACGATGGCAAAGAAGACGGGAACGAAGAGGAGCGTAGCGACGGTGGCGAGGATGAGGCCGCCGATCACGGCGCGGCCGAGCGGCGCGTTCTGCTCACCGCCTTCACCAAGGCCGAGAGCCATGGGTGACATGCCAATGGTCATCGCAAGCGCAGTCATGAGGACAGGACGGAAGCGGACGAAGCCGGCATTGAGCGCTGCGCGCCGCGCGTCGCCGACGAGAATCTCAAGCTGCTCGCGGGCGAAGCTCACAACAAGGATGGAGTTCGATGTGGCCACGCCCATGCACATGATCGCCCCGGTGAGCGCAGGCACGCTCAGATGAGTGCGCGTCACGAAGAGCATCCACACAATGCCCGCAAGCGCAGCGGGCAGAGCAGAGATGATGAGGAACGGATCAAGCCACGACTGAAAGTTGACGACGATGAGCAGATAGACGAGCAGGATAGAAAAGGCGAGGCCGATGAGGAGGCCGATGTAGGACTTGTTCATCGTCTCGCTCTGCCCGCGAAGGTTGAAGTGCGAGCCACGCGGAAGAGCCGACTGATGGTCCTTGAGGATGCGGTTCATGGCGCGGGTCACGGTGCCGAGGTCAGTGCCTTCAACGTTGGCGAAGACGTCGATCACCGGCTGCACGTCGTAGTGGCTTACAGTGCCGAGTTCGGTGCCCGGGACGAAGGTGGCGAGGTTGCCGAGAACCTGAACCGGAGCGGCGGAGCCGGGCGCGCCGGTGGAAGAGGCGAGCAGGTTGGGTACGGCGCCGGGCGCCCCGGTGGAGGCAACTCTCTGCTCCGGTTGGGCCGCGGCATTCCCCGTGACGGGGAGGCTCTGCAGCGCAGAAAGCGAGTTGAGATTGTATTGCGGCGCTTGCACGATCACGTTGTAGGTCACGCCGTTGCGCGGATCGAGGAAAAAGCTGGGCGAAGTCTGAAAGCTGCCGCTGAGGGCGACGAGCAGGCTTTGCGCGACGTTCTGCTGGGTAAGGCCGATGGCGCTGGCGCGCGTGCGGTCAACGTTGACGGTGAAGTTGGGCAGGTCGAACGGCTGCTGGATACGCGCGTCGGTGGCGCCGGGAACCCGGCGTACATCGTCGAGGATGTGCTCGGCGACGGCGCGGTTGCCATAGAGGTTGGGGCCGACGATCTGGATATCGATCGGCGCGGAGAGCCCGAAGTTGAGAATCTGCGTAACGATGTCGACGGGCAGCTCATAGACGGTGACGCCGGGAAAGCGCACGGCCAGGGTCTTGCGGATGTCTTCGACGTAGGCTTCTGTCGGATGGTGCTTCGGCGTGAGCTGCACCTGAATGTCGGCATCAGCGGGGCCGATAGGGGCGGAGGTGGAGTAGGAGAGATTGAGTCCCGAGTAGGGGAGGCCGACGTTGTCGACGATAGTGACAACTTCGTCGGCAGGGATGCGCTCGCGAATGGTTCTGTCGATGTGGTCGCAGAGCGCGGCGGTTTCTTCAATGCGCGTGCCGGTGCGGCCGCGTACGTGAATCTTGAATTGACCGGAGTCGACGGAGGGGAAGAAGTCCTGACCGAGCCACGGCGCAAGCAGCGCGACGGAGGAGACGGCGAAGAAGAGGAAGAGCAGCAGGAAGACGGCCGCGTTGTCGAGGCAGAGGGTGAGTACGCTGAGGTAGAAAAGGCGGCAGGCGCCGAAGAAGCGCTCGAAGCCAAGCTGGAAGACGGTGAAAGGGTTGCGGCTGTGCGCGCGGCGGGCCACCTGCGCGTCGTCGTGCTCGTGCAGCAGGAATTTGGCCAGGGTGGGCACCACGGTGCGCGAGAGCAGGTAGCTGGCGAGCATGGCGAAAACCACGGCCTCGGCGAAGGGCACGAAGAGATAGCGCGCTACACCGCTGAGCAGGAACATGGGCACGAAGACGATGCAGATCGAGAGCGTGGAAACCATGGCCGGCGTCGCGATCTGCGAGGCGCCGTCAAGAATGGCCTGTTCGATCTCCTTGCCCTGCTCGAGGTTGCGATTGATGTTTTCGATTTCGACGGTGGCGTCGTCGACAAGAATGCCGACGGCGAGCGCCAGCCCGCCGAGGGTCATGATGTTGATGGTTTCGCCGAGCGCGAAGAGCGCCGCGATGGAGCAGAGGATAGCGAGCGGAATTGACACCGCGATGATGAGCGTGGAGCGCCAGCTGCCGAGGAAGATGAGGATCATGAGCGCCGTGAGGCAGGCGGCAATGATGGCTTCGCGGACAACGCCCATGATGGCGGCGCGCACAAAGATCGACTGGTCAGAGAGCGCATTGATGTGCAATTGCGGCGGAAGCTGACCTCTGATGAGAGCAAGCTTGGCGTGGATGCCCGCGATGATGTCGAGCGTGGAAGCTGAGCCGGTCTTGAGGATGCTCATGAGGATGGCGCGCTTGCCATCGACACGCACGATGTTGGTCTGCGGCGGGTATCCATCGCGGACGTGGGCGACGTCGCGCACGTAGATGACCGTGCCGTTGACGGAGCGGATGGGCAGGTTGTTGAGCTGGTCGACTATGGTCGGCGCGGAGTTGGTTTCGACCGCGTATTCCCAGCGATCGACTTTCATGGTGCCCGACGGCACGATGAGGTTTTGCGCGCCGATGGCGTTGACGACGTCGGGCGGCGAGAGGCCCCTGGCCTGCAGAGCGTGCAGATCGATGTCGACAAGAACCTGCCTCTGCTTGCCGCCGTAGGGATAGGGAGTCTGTGCGCCCTCGATGGTGGCAAGCTGAGTGCGGATGGTGTTGGTGGCGAGGTCATTGAGCTGCTGCTCGTTGAGGCCTTCGCCGGAGAGGCCAAGCTGGAGAACCGGCACGCTGGAGGCGTTGAATTGGATGATGAAGGGCGGATTCGTGCCCGGAGGCAACTGCCGCAGCTGCGTCTGGCTGATGGAGGTGATCTCCGCGACGGCGCTGGCGACGTTGGCGTGCGGCTGAAAGAAGACCTTGATGAGGCCGATCCCATTGAGCGATTGCGACTCGATGTGTTCGATGTCGTTGACCGTAGTGGTCATGCCGCGCTCGCTGTTGTAAACAATGCGGTTCGCCATCTCCTGCGCGGAGAGTCCAGTGAACTGCCAGACGACGGTCACAACCGGGATGTCGATATCCGGAAAGATATCCGTGGGCATCGATTCGATGCTGTAGGCGCCAAGAATCAGGATCAAAAGCGCGAAGACGGCGAAGGTGTAAGGCCGCCGCAGCGCAAGCCGGACAATCCACATCATAGGGCGGGTATTCGTTCCTCCAGCAAGACCGCGAAATCAATGGACAGCCTGGTCCTGGTTTCAGTTGAGTTCCGTGCTCGGGCTGCTCCCGGCGCCGTGGCGGAAAGTGAACTTCCGGTTACGGTTGCGGGAAGACCGCCGGCGCTGAACTGTGATTACAGCAGGGGCTCCGTGGCAACGATTCGCGAAAATACAATGGTAGACGACGAGACGCCTGTCGTACCGGTGCGTTGACGAGCGTACCGGGAAAACGCCTCCGTATAAGGACGCTTCAGGAGACGCGAAAGATGCAGCGCCACGGCGGGGCCATCTCAGAATACGGGCGCTTCGAGTTGGTCAATCTGCAGGTTGCTCTGGCTTCAGGTTGCTCTGGCCTTGCCGCTCTCAGGCTGCCGCGATGGCAATAATGGCGACCGCGAGGCCGACAGCCAGGCTGAGGGGGTCGCGCATGGCGAAGACGACCGGATCCTCTTCCATTTCGCCGCGGGAGGCAAGCAGCCAGACGCGGTTGAGCCAATAGATCAGGAACGGCACGATGAGCCAGAGCCGCGTTGCGTGGCGATAAAGCAGGGCCACATCAGAACGCCCGATGTAGAGCATGAAAACGACGACGGCGGCATAGGCGCTGGCAGTACCGAAGCTGCGAATCTGCTCGAGATCCGCGACGTTGTAGCCCCGGCCGGGCATCTCGGTGGCACCGCGTTCGCGGAGGTTCTCAAGCTCGCTGAAGCGCTTGACGGTGGCCAGCGAAAGGAAGAGAAACGTCGAAAATCCGGCCAGCCATTGAGAGATGGGCGTGGCCGTGGCGGCTCCGCCAGCCAGCAGGCGCAGGGTATAGAG
>JBATYG010000168.1:0-6946 GCA_049673945.1 Occallatibacter sp. | reverse complement strand
TGGGAAAGGCCGCCAGATGCTGCCGCGCAAGGCGTGCGAGGTTCGTGCCCATTTCAAGCGCGACCACATGGCACCCGCGCGTGGCCAGGGGCAGAGTCGATTTGCCTGTGCCACCTCCGATCTCGAGGATGCGCGCATGGGCGGCGTCAAGACCCGAGGAAGAAAACAGCGTGTCATAAAGCCAACCGGATGGCTCACGCCGTCCCTGGTCATAGAGTTCAGCGATCTCGTCGAAGGTCCGCGCGCGTTGCAAGCGGCGATCGGCAGAAATCTGCATCTCTTCACCGTATCAGCGCGGCGTTGACGTGAGAATGGTGCGCCCTGAGAAATACCCCGCGCCGCGGCTGGCCCTCGCCGTTAAGGCGTGCTTCACCTCATTGCTGCTTCGTTCGCGGCGCTTCGTCCCTCGCTCAACGCGAAGTGAAGAGGGCCCTGTTCCCCTGGAATTAGAAGCACATTGGATGGTTGAGAATGGAAGGGTCTTCCGTCCCTGCCGGGCAACGGAATTACTGCGCGTTTTCGCCTAACTTGTACATGTACTTGATAGCCGACTTGTAGATAAGCGTTTTGTCGCGACCGCGCAGCTTGAGTGCGCGCCGGTCGTACCACTCGATGCAGCCTTCGATGCGCTCGCCGTCTTCAAGCACCACAACCATGGGTGTCTGCGCCTGAATCTGCTTTTGCAGATAAAAGAGCTCGGCCTGCCTGTACGCCGCCTCATCGTTGGCGACGGAATAGTTGGAAAAGCGGAATGAAGACGACTTGCCGTTGCGCGACAACGGAAAGCTGCCCGGCAAGCCACGGTCGTGCTCAATGCCCGGCAATGTTGAAGAATTGATCATCGGGACGATCCTCCTTGGGGGGTAAGTGAGGTTCCAGATTGACAATGCGGACCCATTTATTTTCAAAGAACGCAAAACACCTGCGCGAGCCGTTTGGATCGAATCATGCAACGTGCGATTTCGGAGGTCGGCCCGTATCCGGTCTGAACTGCACCAGGACTTACGCCCGCGCCGATATCGGTCGAAGGTTTTCCTGATTGTATCCGAAAAGATGCCCATCAATGAGGCATGGTTGCCTTTTTATCACGGCGTTATGCAGGGTACAAGTAAAACGATTCATCGATCCGAAATATTCACGGCCATTGCGTCTAACGAGAGCGAACGCAGAAGGTTGCGCCGCATTCCCTGCTCCACCTGCCCCAGTGAGCGCGCGGCTCCGTCGATCCAGTCGATGCTGAGCCCCTGGCCAAGTTTTTCGAGCTCGGCGGTGATGTCCACGTTGCGCACCAGCCCCGCCGTTCCGGCCACGATGAGCAGAAGATCTTCAAGCAGGCTGCCCAGGGCGCGCAGCAGGGCGATGGTCTTCTCCTGCCCGTCAGCGCCCGCGCGGTAACTCTCCGTGGCGCGAAAGAGCTGCGAGTAATCCGGCTCGCGCAGCGCGTTGCGCAGAATAATCAGCGCGTCCTGCCGGCTGGTGAAATACGCCTCCGGGTCGAGGCTGAGCGCGCGGCCTATGGCTCCCTCGGCAAGCCGGGCAACCAGGGCCCGCTGCGGGGGCTTGAGCTGGGGCCGGCGTTCGGCCAGCAGCGCCTCAATCTCCGCCGAGGGCAATGCACCGAGGCGATGCAGCACGGCCCGGGAGCGGATCGTCGGCAGCAGCTCCTGGGGATTGTCGGTCAGCAGAATCAGCGACGTGTACTCCGGCGGCTCTTCCAGAACCTTCAGCAGGCTGTTGGCCGCCTCCTTCATGAACGACGACGAGGTGAAGATGGAAAACGCCCGTTTGGCCTCGACCGGGGGCCGGTAATACGCCGCGTGAATGACCTGCCGCACCTGGCCCAGCTTGATCAGCAGTTGCGGCGGATCGGGCGGCACAATCAGCACGTCGGGGTGCGTCTGGATGAAGATGCGGGTCTCGCGCTTGTCCACGTCGCGCATCTCGTCGCGGGCTGCAACGGCCTCGGCCACGCGGTCGTCGAGGCTGGCCGCTTCCCCGATGCGCTCACAGTTGCGGCATTGGCCACAATAGTCCGGCAGGCCGTCGCTTTCCTTTGGATTCAGGCAATTGACGGCACGGGCGAGCATCAGCGCGAGGGTGTACTTGCCCGAGCCCTTGGGTCCAGCAAGGATCAGCGCCTGGGGAAAGCGGCCCGACCGCACGCTCTCGCGCAGCCGCGTCACTGTCGCCGAGTTGCCCAGAAATTCGCGGAAGCTCACGATTCTGAGTCTATCGTCTTGACGGCAGGGCGGGGTTGCGCGGGGCGAGCGAAAAATCGGCGCAGAATCGGAATCCTCGACCCCAGCCGGCACATCTGCTTCCCCGTACAATGGAAAAGAGAGCCGACGCAACTGATGGCGGAGCAGGCAAAGAATTCCCACCCCAAAAATCCGGCAAAGGAAGCAGAGCGCAAAACCGACCCGCGCCGGCCGGACGACGACTCTGTCGGCAAGGTATACGATTCGCGGCTGATGCGGCGGCTCGCCGGCTACCTCCGGCCATACTGGTGGCAGGCCGCGGTGTCGTCGATCGCCGTGTCGCTCAAGTCGTTGAGCGACGTGGCCGGACCCCTGCTGGTCATGGTGGGCATCGACCGCTACTTTCCTACCGGGCCTGAGGCCGAGCGCTCCATCGAGACGCACAGCCTTGGCTTCGTGCACTGGCTCACCCATCGGCTCAGCACTGATCCAATACACGGCATCACCCAGCTCGCGGCCATCTACCTGGTCCTGCAGATCTCGGCCTATCTCTTCGAATTCATCCAGACCTACCTGATGCAGTGGACCGGCCAGAAGATCATGTTCGATCTCCGGCGCGAGATCTTCCGCCACATGCAGCGGATGCACGTTGGCTTTTATGACAGGCACGCCGTGGGCCGCCTCGTCACCCGGCTCACGTCAGACGTTGACGCCATCAACGAGATGTTCACGGGCGGCATTCTCGCCATTGTGGATGACTTCTTCACGCTCTCGATCATGGCCGTCGTCATGCTCAGCATCAACTGGTGGCTGGCCCTGCTGGCCTTCGCGGTGCTGCCCCTCATCCTGGTCGTAACGCGGGTCTTTCGCGATAGTGTGCGCGAGAGCTACCGGCGCGTGCGCACGGCCATTGCGCGCATCAACAGCTTCACGCAGGAGCACGTCACCGGCATGCGCGTGGTGCAGCTCTTCAACCGCGAAGAGCGCGCCTACAGCGACTTTGAAGCCGTGAACCGGCAGCACATGGTGGCCTTCAAAGACACCATCTTTGCCTATGCCCTCTACTACCCGGCGGTCGAGCTGTTCTCGGCCATTGCGATTGCCATTGTGATCTGGCGCGGCGGCTTCGGCGTGCTGGCCGGCACGGTCACCATCGGCATGCTGGCCAGCTTCAACATGTATTCACAGCGCTTCTGGCGGCCCATTCAGGACCTGAGCGACAAGTACAACATTCTGCAGGCGGCGATGGCGGCCTGCGAGCGTATCTTCAAGCTGCTCGATACGCCGCCGGAAATCGTGAACCCCGTGCACGCGCGCGAGGGCGACAACAGCAATCGCATCGAGTTCAGGCACGTATGGTTCACCTATCAGAAGCTAACGCCGGAACAAACCGACGAAGTAACCCGCGCCACAACCAGCGCGCAACCGGACGAAGCACTGAACGCGATCAAGGATGTCGAGTGGATCTTGAAGGACGTCTCCTTCACCGTCGAGCCCGGCCAGACCGTGGCGATTGTGGGCCACACCGGCGCCGGCAAAACCACGCTGACCAGCCTGATGATGCGCTTTTACGACGTCACAGCGGGCCAGATTCTGCTCGATGGCGTGGACCTGCGTGAGCAGGATCTGACCAGGCTTCGCCAGCACTTTGCCGTCGTTCTGCAGGATCCGTTTCTCTTCACCGGCACGCTTGCCGAAAATATCCGGCTTGGCAACGACGCCATCACTGAAGAGGGATTGCGCGGCGCGGCGCGGGACGTCAATGTTCTCGACTTTGTCGAGAGCCTGCCCAACGGCTTCGACGAGCCGGTGCGCGAGCGCGGCGGTTCCCTTTCGACCGGCCAGAAACAGCTGGTGAACTTCGCACGGGCCCTGGCTTACAATCCGCGGATTCTGATTCTGGACGAAGCAACATCGAGCGTCGATACCGACACCGAGCTGCGCATTCGCGGCGCCCTCGAGCGCATGGTCGAAGGCCGCACCAGCGTCCTCATTGCCCACCGCCTTTCCACCGTCCAGCGGGCTGATACCATCCTCGTCATGCACAAGGGGCAGCTCCGCGAGATGGGCTCGCACCAGGAGCTGCTCGCCGGGCGCGGCCTCTATTGGAAGCTCTACCAGCTTCAGTACAAAGACCAGGAGATGCACCTCGGCGGACTGCCCGCGGGCGAGCCCTCCATTGCCCCGGCAATGTGAGTACCGCTTTCTACCGCGGCCGGGATATGATGGGGCAGCGCAAATTCCTCTTGAAACAGGCCTTGCGCAGCGCTGCAGAAGTGACACAGGGAAATGAAGCCATTGGAAACCAGAAATGTCGAGCTCTTCGACACCAGCCTGCGCGACGGGCTGCAGCAACCCAACCTTGAGATCTCCGTTTCGAACGCCGTGCGGCTTCTTGAGCGCATGGGCGCGTTTGGAGTGCAGTATGCCGAGATCGGTTTCGCAGGCGCCAACCAGTTTGTGGGCGAGCTCACGCATGCGCTGGCCGGCGCCGATACCGGCGCAATGAAGCTGGCGCTCTTCGGGCGTACCCGCGGCCGCGGCACTCATGTGCAGGACTGGCCCGACGTCCAGTTCATCGTGCGGCAAAAGCACCGCATTCCTGTTGCCGTCGTGGTGGTCAAGTCGCGCCTGCTCGACGTGATGCGGTCCCTTGAGACAACGCCGGAAGAGAACCTGCGCATGACCTGGGAGACCATCGCGTGCCTCAAGGACAACGGGCTCGAAGTGATCGTCGATTTTGAGCACGCCATGGACGCGAACTGCGGCCGCCGCGAGAATGGCGCGGCCTGCGACGCGGACTTTCACGCCCAAAGCCTCGACTACTTTCGCAAGCTCACCGAGCAGTGCGTCGGGCAGGATGTGAGCCGCATCGTGATCTGCGATACCACCGGCGGCGCAAGCCCCGAAGAGGTCGCGGACGTCATCGGCGGGCTGACACGGCAGTTTCCGGCGGCGCGCTTCGGCTTTCACGGGCACACGGATCGCGGCCTCGGCGTAGCCAATACGCGCGCGGCAATTCTTGCCGGCGCGGTGCAGGTGCAGGGCACGCTGCTCGGCACCGGCGAGCGCTGCGGCAATGTGAATCTCACCACTGTCATCGGCGGCATGCAGTTGCGCGGTGAAGCGCAGTTCGTTCCCGCCGAAGCCTTGACCGGGCTCACCAGCCTCGCGCATTCCGCTTACGGCGCCTTCGGCCTTGAGCCGCCCCACGGCACGCCCATTGTGGGCCTGGGCGCCTTTGGCACCTGGGCGGGAATGCACGGCAGCAGCGAACGCAAAAATCCCGGCGCATATCTGTGGTGCGACCCAGCGCAGGTCGGCGCCAATCCGATCGTGGGCGTAAACCGCCAGTCGGGCAAGGCCAACATCATGCTGCTCTCTGAGTCGCTCGGCGTGCCGCTCAACTCCGCGCAGGCGCAGGCCCTCATCGGCACCGACGCAGCCATGATTGAAGGCGGCGGTTTCACCGCCAGCGAGCTCTCCTTCCGCCTCGCCTGCATGAAGGTGCTCAAAACCCTCCCCGATCGCTTCAGCATTCGCAGATGGTGGGTCTTTGACGAGTCCGACGAGATTGGCAATCGTTTTGTGCAGGCATTCATGACGCTCTCGATCGGCGACACAACCGTGACAACGACGCGCTCCGAAGGAGCGGGCCCGGTGGATGCGCTGACCAAGGCAATGCGCGGCGAGCTCGAGAAGTGGTACCCCGCGCTCGCCGAGATGCACCTCGGCACCTTCAGCGTCACCGCCCTCGACGTCTCTGCGCACGATTCGGCTGCCTACGTGCGCGTGACCGTCAGCTTCCACGCCGACGGCGAGGAGCCGTGGACCACGGCCGGTGTAAGCAGCGATATGAACCAGGCCGCGCTGATGGCCATCGTCGATGGATTCAACTACTGGCTGCAGAAACGGTCCGGCGGAACAGAGGCGTTGAGCGAGAGCGCAGCGGGCAGCGCGAAGACGGTCTAGCCCCACCCCGTCGTTCACGACAATCCTATCCTTCGCCGAGAACACGCGAAAGATGGGCGAACCTAAGTTTTGTCGATACTCTATGTGCCAACGTTGGCTTTGGCCGAGCCGATCTTCCATTCTGAGAACGCAACAACGTAGAGGACGATCAGGTTGATCGGTGGCACGAGCATAAGAAGCGAAAGCCAGCCGGAGAATCCCGCCTTGCTGAAGATTCGCCAGTAAGGAACGATGATTACGGGCAACATCAACACAAACACGAAGCCCGCGACTATCCGAACAAGTGTTGGGGCATCCATATGGTCCGAGATTCTAGCAAACAGATGGTGGACTGTATATTGTCAAACTGATATCTGTGCTCGTGGCCAGCCGAGAGGCGATGGGCTCGCGCTCTCCGACCCATGCTGCGCATGAATGGGGTACTCAGAGCGGCGGCGAGGTTAGAAAGGCATGCGTGGGCCGCCCGTCAAGCCCATCAGCCATAGCTATGAACACGCAGGGTTCCTTGAACGCCGATGGTCAATCCTTGTCTCCGCCCTCGTCTCAGCCGGGAGCCGGCCGCCGGCTGCTGCCCTGGCTCGTCGCCGTCGCCTTCTTCATGGAGTCGCTCGACACCACGATTCTCAACACCGCCGTGCCCACCATCTCCGCCGCTCTCAGCGTGACGCCGCTCGCCATGAAGGCCGTGCTGGCAAGCTACACGCTGAGCCTCGCCGTCTTCATTCCCATCAGCGGGTGGATGGCCGACCGCTTCGGCACGCGCCGCGTCTTCTCAT
>JBATYG010000167.1:0-3047 GCA_049673945.1 Occallatibacter sp. | reverse complement strand
CTTCGATACCTGCATGGCGGAGTTCGTCCGCGCTACAGGAATCCCTGTAGCCTGGGCTGAACTTTGGTGGCAGTTCATCAGCATATTTCTCATCCTGCTGGCATCCTGGAGCATCATTAGCCAGCTCTTTGAAGACGCTGTCGCCCGATGGGCAGGAATCGCCATGCTGGGTGCGATGTTTACGCTGCCGGTAGCCGGAACCGCCCTCTACATCGTTGATCAGTATCTGCATCCGCGCGCAATGGCGACAGCCCTTATTCTTTTTGCGGTCTCGCGCATTCTTGCCCAGAAACAATGGCAAGCGGTTCCCATGCTCGCGATGTCCTTTGCCCTTCACCCCCTGATGGGCGCGTTGGGCATCTCCTTCTGCTGCGTGCTCTCACTGGTTTTGATTGAGCCGGTGCATGACCGGCTCCGGCTGCTGATTTGGCGGGAAGTCCCCCAAGCGACAATGCCCGCCATAGTGCTCTTACCCGTGGGGTGGCTGTTTGAGCCTCCTTCACCGATCTGGCTGCGGGCTATTGGCACGCGTCATTGGTTTCGGCTCTACCAGTGGACCTGGTACGAATGGCTCGGAGCCATTGCGCCCATCGCAATTTTCTGGGTTCTAGCGCGAATCGCCCGGAAACGGAGGAACCTGAAGCTGGCCCAGGTTGCCACCGCGATTTTCATCTACAGCATTTTTCAGCAGGCCGTCGCGATGGTGATTCTCGGACCTAAAGAACTCGTCACACTAACGGCGCTCGAACCAATGCGGTATCTGCACATCGTCTATATCTTCCTCACGCTGATTGGTGGCGCCTATCTCGGCGAGTACATCCTCGGCACTAAAAAGTGGCGCTGGGCTGCATTTCTTCTTCTGGCAAGCGGTGGCATGCTCTACGCTCAGCGGCAGATTTTCTCAGGAACCGAGCACATTGAGTGGCCAGGCGCCTCCTCCTCAAATCCGTGGCTGCAGGCGTTTGCCTGGGTCCGCGTCAATACGCCGACCGATGCGTACTTTGCAATGGATCCGAACTACATGGCGGCCCCGGGCGAGGATTACCACAGCTTCAGGGCGCTGGCGGAGCGCAGCCAGCTTGCCGACGCGATCAAAGACACGTCGGTCATCAGCAAAGTTCCTGAGCTTGGTCCGACATGGGAGAAGCAGGTCGCCGCGCAGGCCGGCTGGAGCCACTTCGAGCTATCCGACTTCGAGCGGCTCAAGCACGACTTCGGCGTGAACTGGGTGCTCGTCTCCTATCCCCAGGCGCCGGGGCTCGACTGCCGCTGGCACAACGGCACGCTCGCCGTATGCCAGATCCCCTGATCCATCTCCCCGGTTATCATCTCGCTGGTAATCCATCTCCCTGGTGGCTGCCCGCACGCGAACTTTGCGTGTTGGCGGTCTTTCCGCGAGAATGAATCCAGTCATCATGCCCGGTCCGGGGTCCGGTAGATGCTGAATCTCGCTCAGCGCTTAATTCTCGGCTGCATCCTGCTCGCCGCCCTCACCGTCGGCCTGGCGCTTGCCACGCGCCAGGTGCTGATGACGGCCGGGGTTTGGTATGTCGCCCTCGTCTTCGCCGTCTCGGCAGCGATCGTCTGCATCGGAACAATCCTGGTCGTGCTTCGGCCCCTTCATATGCTGGCGCGGGACACGAAGAAAATCGCCGAGGGCAGCCTCGATCATCGCGTCGAGTGGAACAGCCGCGACGACTTCGGCGTGATTGCCAGCGAGCTGAACCGCATCGCTGTGCGGCTGCGCGATCTGAGCGACACCGAGGCCGGCCGCAAGCAAATGGAGTTTCAACTTTCCGACGCCGTGCTGCAATCCATCTTTGAGCCCATCATCGTGACCGACGCCAAGGGCCACGTGCTCAAGGTCAACCAGGCGGCGGTCGAAATCCTCGGCGAATCGATGACCAACCGCATGGCGCTGACGACGACGCCGGGCGGCGACAAGATTTTGAGCGCGATCCGCGACGCCATCTCCATGCAGAAGGCGGTGGCCGCCGAAGGCGAAGCCTCGATGCTGCCCATGCGCATTGGCAAGCAGGAGCGCAGCTACCGGCTGCGCACCACGCCCATGCGCGACTCCGACGGCAGGCTGCTCGGCACCGTGACCACGCTTGAAGACGTCACAACGCTGCAGGACACCGACCGCTTCAAGACGCAATTCATCGCCGTTGCCAGCCGGAAGCTGCGCGATCCCCTGCTGCAACTGCGGCGCGGCATCTATGCCCTCGCGCAGGGCTATGGCGGCGTGCTCATGCCGCTGCAGGCCGAGCTGGTGGCCTCTGCCAGCAGCGAGTCAGAGAAGCTTAATGACCTGATGGCCGATCTGATCGAAGTAGCCGAGCTCGACACCGGCAAGCGCGAGCTTCACAAGGAGCGCCTGCGCCCGTTGCCGCTGCTGAACGAGGCGCGCGATCGCTACTGCGATGAAGCCGCGGCCAAGCACATTCGCATTGAGGTCAAAGCCTTCGCTGATCTGTCGTTCGTGCAGGGTGACCGGCGCGCAGTCCGCTCGATTCTCGACAACCTGATGACGAATGCGCTCCGGTTTACGCCACAGGACGGCGAAATCTTCCTCGGCGCCGAAGAGATCAAGGATTTTGTGAAGTTCACCGTGCGTGACACGGGCCGCGGCATCGAAGCCGAAAGACTCAACAAGCTCTTCGATCGCTTCGTTTCCTTCTCTGACAAAGGAACCGGCCTGGGGCTTGCGCTGGTGCGCCGCCTGGTGGAATCGCTCGGCGGCCAGATCGCCGTCGAAAGCCGCCTGGGGCATGGAACAACCTTCCGGTTTACGCTGCCGGTGGCCGCGGTAGAGACCATTCATCATCCCGTCGAGGTGGGCTGAGGTATGGCAGACACTCAGCTCGAGGTTCAGAAAGAGCCCGCCCGGCTCCGGGTCTACATCGGCGCGGCGCCCGGCGTGGGCAAGACCTATCACATGCTGAACGACGCCCACCTCAAGCGCAAGCAGGGCGTCGACATCGTCATCGGCCTGATCGAACCCCACGGCCGCAAAGAGACAATCGAGCAGATCCGGGACCTCGAAG
>JBATYG010000166.1:0-3286 GCA_049673945.1 Occallatibacter sp. | reverse complement strand
ATTGATTGCGCCCATTGATCCATTGATATTGATTGGGTTGATTGATTGGGTCGGGTAGAATCCCCAAATGCGTACTTCTCCTGAGCGATCGGTCAAAAACTGCATCTAACGGAAATTATGACTCCTTCAGCGCCCACGCGCCGCCGCTCCAAGATTCCTCCGCCTGGCGAAACCGGTCAGGAAGCTCTCTATCTGCGATCACTCAGCGAACGCCAGGTCGCGGATGCTGTCAAGCTGCGCGATGGCGAAACCGTGCGTGGCTGGATTGAATATTTTGACGATGGAATGCTGCGCCTTACGCGGGAGGGTAAGCCGAACCTCTTCATCTACAAGCAACAGATTCAGTCGATCACCGAGGCGGGCCGCCGGCGCAATCCGCGTCCCGGTAGTGTTAGCGGGATCAGCGGAGCAGGTTCGTGAACGAAACGGTGCCGCCCCGGAAGCCGCAGCAATTTGTGCCCAAGGCAGCTCAGATCGCCCGTGAGGCAGGTGCGCGGCTGCGGGAGTTCTTTGCGCAGGGAGTGGAGACGGAGTACAAGGGCGATGTGGACCTGGTGACGGTTGCGGATCGCGCGGCCGAAAAGCTCATTCGCGCCCGTCTCGCCGAGGTCTTTCCTGAGCACGGCATCTACGGAGAAGAGGGAACTCGCGACCGCCTCGAGAGCGAGTACCGGTGGTATGTGGATCCGCTCGACGGCACCACGAACTTTGCGCATGGCTTTCCGCAGTTTTGCGTCTCGATGGGACTGGAGCGTCGGCGGGGGCTGCGTGCTGACGAAGACGGCACGCTTGAGGCGGGCGTGATCTATGACCCGCTGCGCGATGAGCTCTTCAGTGCCGAGCGTGGCCAGGGAGCGTGGCTCAATGGCAAAGCCTTGCTCGTTTCGCGGACGGGTGAGCTGGCTGAGGCTCTTGTCTCGACCGGATTCCCGAGCCGGAAGCGGCATTCCAGTCCGAACATCCACTTCTATCACGAGTTCACGCTGCGCTCGCATGGCGTTCGCCGGGCGGGATCGGCTGCGCTCGATCTTGCCTATGTTGCTGCCGGCCGTCTCGACGCTTTTTGGGAGTTCAACCTGAACCCGTGGGATACGGCAGCGGGAATCCTGGTTGTGCGTGAAGCGGGTGGCCGCGTGACCGACTTCGCGGGCGAACCGGTGAAGCTGGCCAGCGCGGAGGTGCTTGCCTCGAATGGCCCCATTCACGATGAGCTTATCGGGTTATTTGAGGACATGTTCGCGGGCCGGGATCTTTCGCCTATTCCGAGCCCCGCGGAGTGGGCGGCGCAGCGCGATGCCCGCGGCGTGAAGCCCTGACCCTGCCACAACATCCGGCCATCTGAGCGAAATTCCCGCATCGCAAAACGTCTGCGCCTTCCGGTGGCGTCAGCCGTGCGTGGCGTGTGCTACTATCAGCGTCGAGAAGTGAATTAACCGGAGAACTCAAGATGGCCTATGTAATCGCTGAACCCTGTATCGGCACCAAGGACACCGCCTGCGTAGACGCCTGTCCAGTCGATTGCATCCACCCCAAGAAAGATGAGGATGGCCACGCAGAAGCCGATCAGCTGTTTATTGATCCGGTGGAGTGCATTGACTGCGGCGCCTGTGTTCCGGCCTGCCCGGTGTCTGCGATCTTCGCCCAGGATGATGTACCGGAGAAGTGGGCTCACTTTACCGAGAAGAACGCAGCGCACTTCGGCCGATAATGCTCCTTGCAGGACGAGACGCGTCCGCCTCGGCGGGCGCGTTTGTGTCTGCGGCCCACTGAGCGGCGCGCTCCGGATGCGATGATGAGAACGCATGGCTGTCCTTAGCTCAGAGGTGATCATTCTGCGCACCTGGCCGCTGCACGAGGCTGACCTGATTGTCAGCTTTTTTTCGCGCGACTATGGCCGCATCAAGGGCACGGCGAAGGCTGCACTGAAGAGCCGCAAGCGCTTTGGCGGAGCCCTTGAGCCCATGACCGTGGCGCAGGCATGGTTTGTTGAGCGGCCCCGGCAGGAACTGGTGCGCCTCGACCAGCTTGAAATCATCAGCTCGCCGCTCTCTGCGCCGGTCGATCCGGTCCGCATGACGGTGCTCAGTTTTTTTGCCGAAGTGATTGACCAGACGCTGCCCGAGCACGACCCGCAGGAGACTGTCTTTCGACTGCTGCTCTCAGTGCTCGAACAAACCACCGTTGAGCGGCCCTGGATGCCGCTCACCTACTTTCAGCTCTGGCTGACGCGGCTGATGGGCCTGCTGCCCGACATTACCCGATGCACGCAATGCGGCGAGGCGCTGAATGAGGGCGAAGCGAGCTTTAACGCTTACGGAGATGGGCTCTATTGCCCGTTGCACCGCGCCGGCAGCGCGATGCCGCTTTCGGCGGAATCTTGGCAACTTGCGAGGCGCATGCTTCGCGCGCCTGTATCCGCGTTTGCAGAGGAGCCGTTTCCGCGTCGCTGTGGGCAGGATCTTCGCCGCTTCACGCTGCAGGCGCTTGAACGGCACGTGGAGCGCAAGTACCGCACGGCCGAGGCTCTTGCTCGTCTCTGAGCACGGGCCGCCCGATGGCGAGCGAACAGGACTGCTAAGATGGACTTGAATTGAGCCACAAGAGAGACTTTGCCCGTGTCGATCATCCCTGCTGTATCGTCTGATAAGCAATCCCCCCTCACGTTTCAGGAATTGCTCTTCCGCCTCCAGGGCTTCTGGGCAGAGCGCGGCTGCGTTTTGCAGCAGCCTTACGATGTTGAGGTGGGCGCGGGCACCATGGCGCCCGAGACGTTTCTGCGCGTGCTGGGCTCGAAGCCCTACAAGGTCGGCTATGCGCAGCCATCGCGCCGCCCCGCCGATGGCCGCTACGGCGAGAATCCCAACCGGCTCTTCAAGCACACGCAATTTCAGCTAATCCTCAAGCCGCCGCCGGTTAATGTGCAGGAGCTTTACCTGCAATCGCTCGAAGCGATCGGAATCGATCTTTCGCGGCACGATCTGAAATTTGAAGAAGACAACTGGGAGTGGCCGGCAGGCGGGGCATGGGGTGTTGGCTGGCAGGTGATGCTCGATGGGCTCGAAATCACGCAGTTCACCTATTTTCAGCAGTGCGGAGGACTCGATCTCGACCCCATCTGCGCCGAGCTTACATACGGGCTCGAACGCATCACACAGTTTCTGCAGGATGTCGATTCCATTTACGACATTGTGTGGGCGCGCGATCCGGTGACGGGCGCCGCGAGTACGTATGGAGAGGTCCGGCTCGCGGAAGAGCTGCAATTCTCGGTCTACAACTTTGAAGATGC
>JBATYG010000165.1:0-4380 GCA_049673945.1 Occallatibacter sp. | reverse complement strand
GTGATCTCTGAGTCCTCGCGATTCTGGCCGTGATCCAGAAACTCGCCCACCGGCACGCGCTCCACAAGGTTAGGCACGCCGCCTACGTGATCCGTGTGGAAGTGCGTAATCAACACGTAATCGATCTGCATGATGCCCGCATCCTTCATCGCCGCCTGAATGCGCTCGGCATCGCGGCCATTATTGTCGCCCCAGCCTGTATCCACCAGCAACGATGCGCCCGTCGGAGACACCAGCAGCGTCGACTGCCCACCCTCCACATCGATGGCGTAGATCAGCAGATGCCCGGACTTCATTTGCGCGTGCGATATACACGCCGTCAGCGCAAGACACAGGGCGACGGCACAAGACGCCGCGACGACACGGCAGCTCAGAAACGTGCGACTCAAAGCAGCATTTTTCATGACCGCCAAAGTCTACTCGACCAGCCATTCCCCGCGAAACTACCGCATCGTCACGCGTGCGCCGCGCCACAGGTCGAGATTGCCGTCGATCGCATGTTTCTCGATCGCCGCAAGCTCCGCCTCGCTGAACTTCAGCTTCTTCACTGCGTCCAGCGAGTTATCCAGTTGCTCCACCGTGCGCGCGCCGATCAATGCTGAACTCACGCGATGGTCGCGCAGCACCCACGCAATCGCCATCTGCGCCAGAGACTGCCCGCGGCTCTTCGCTATCTCGTTCAGCGCACGCACATGCTTCAGGTTCGCCGCGCTCATGAACTTCTTCAAGAGCGACGAACCCTGCGCCGAGGCACGCGACTTCGCCGGCACGCCCTTCAGATACTTGTCCGACAGCAGTCCCTGCGCCAGCGGAGAAAACGCAATACACCCCACGCCCAGTTCATCCAGCGTGGCCAACAGGCCCTTCTCGATCCACCGGTTCAGCATCGAGTACGATGGCTGATGAATCAGCAGCGGCACGCCCGCGGCCTTCAGAATCGCCGCCGCTTCGCGCGTTCGCTCAGGGCTGTACGACGAAATGCCCACATAGAGCGCCTTGCCCTGCTGCACCGCGGAAACCAGCGCGCCCATCGTCTCTTCAAGAGGCGTATCCTCCCACGGCCGGTGCGCGTAGAAGATGTCGACGTACTCGAGGCCCATGCGCTTCAGGCTGTCGTCGAGCGAGGCCAGCAGATACTTCCGTGACGCGCCGATGCCGTAGGGTCCGGGCCACATATCCCACCCGGCCTTTGTCGAGATGATCAGTTCATTCCGCAGGCCGCGAAAATCCTTGCGCAGAATTGAGCCAAAGTTCTCCTCGGCTGACCCATACGGCGGCCCATAGTTGTTCGCCAGGTCAAAGTGCGTCACGCCGCGATCGAAGGCCCGCCGGATCATCGCCCGGCCCGTCTCGAAAACATCCGCGCCGCCGAAGTTCTGCCACAGGCCCAGCGACACGGGCGGCAGCACGATTCCCGATCGCCCGCACCGTCGAAATTGCGCCCCGTCATACCGCTTCGCATTGGGAAGATAGCTCATATCTTCAATCTCCTCAGCCCTGCCGAATCAATCCGAAGAGAAGTATGTCATAACAAACCGAACTGGCCGACTAGGCCAGATGCAATCGCCCCCTGATAGAATAGAAAAGGCCGTAGTGTGCGGCCTTTCGCACCAAATTCATCCCTCAACGCGGCCTGCGGGCCGAACCCGAGCAAAGGAACCTCCGAACTGTGAGCCAGACGATACGCAATATCGCCATCATCGCCCATGTTGACCACGGCAAGACCACGCTGGTAGACGCCATGCTGCGCCAGGCCGGCACCTTCCGCGCCAACGAGCAGGTGGCCGAGCGGGTCATGGACTCCAATGAACTGGAGCGCGAGCGCGGCATCACCATCCTCGCCAAGAACACTGCGATCAACTATGCCGGCGGCAAAATCAACATCGTCGACACGCCCGGCCACGCCGATTTCGGCGGCGAAGTGGAACGCGCCCTCAAAATGGTCGATGGCGTCATGCTCCTCGTCGACGCAGCCGAAGGCCCGCTGCCGCAGACGCGCTACGTGCTCTCGAAGGCGCTCGAAGCCAAGCTGCCGCCGATTGTCGTCATCAACAAGATCGACCGCCCCGACGCGCGCCCGCAGGAAGTGCTCAACGAAATCTACGACCTCTTTATCGACCTCGACGCCGAAGAGTCACAGCTCGAATTTCCCGTGCTCTACACCGTCGCCAAGGCCGGCACCGCAACCACCGATCTCGCCGCGCCCGGAGAAGACCTGAAGCCGCTCTTCGACTCCATCGTCTCCACCATTCCCGCCGCCACCGGCGACACCGCTGCCGCGCTGCAGATCCTCGTCACCAATCTGGACTACTCGGACTACTTCGGTCGCATCGCCATCTGCCGCGTTTTCCAGGGAACATTGCACGCCGGCGACGACGTCAACATCTCCAAGCGCGATGGCACGCTCTACAAAACGCGCATCACCAAGCTCTTCACCTTCAGCGGGCTCAAGCGCAGCGAAATCACCGAGACCGAAATCGGCGACATCGTCGCCGTGGCCGGAATCGAAGGCATCACCATCGGCGAAACCATCACCAGCCTTGAAAATCCCGCTCCGCTGCCGCTCATCGTCATCGACGAACCCACCATCGCCATTCAGTTCAGCGTCAACAATGGCCCCTTCGCCGGACGCGAAGGCCAGTACGTCACCAGCCGCAACCTGCGCGAGCGCCTCGAAAAAGAGCTACTGACCAACGTCTCGATCCGCGTCGAAGAGACCGGCTCGCCCGACAGCTTCAAGGTCCTCGGCCGCGGCGAACTGCAGCTCGCCATTTTGATTGAAATGATGCGCCGCGAAGGCTACGAGCTCATGGCCGGGCGCCCAGAAATCGTCACCCGCGTCGTTGATGGCGTGCGCATGGAACCCGTCGAGCACCTCACCATCGACGTGCCCGAAGAGCACACCGGCGTCGTGATCGAAAAGCTCGGTCCCCGCAAGGGCGAGATGACGAAGATGCACAACCACGGCTCCGGCCGCGTGCGCATGGAGTTCCGCGTGCCCAGCCGCGGCATCATCGGCCTGCGCAGCGAAATGCTTACCGAGACGCGCGGCACCATCGTCATGAACGCGCTCTTCGACGGCTACATCCCCTACCAGGGCGAAATTCCGCAGCGCCCCACCGGCGCCCTCATCTCCGACCGCCTGGGCGCGACCACGACCTATTCGCTCAACGCCATCCAGGAACGCGGCGTGCTCTTTGTCGGCCCCGGTGTCGAGGTTTATGAAGGCATGGTCGTCGGCGAACACTCGCGCGATAACGATCTCGACGTCAATGTCGTCCGCGAAAAGAAGATGACCAACATGCGCGCATCGAGCGCGGACGATGCTATCCGCCTCGTCCCCTACAAGGCTCTCAACCTCGAGCAGGCCATCGAATTCATCGCCGACGATGAGCTGGTCGAGGTCACGCCCAAATCGCTGCGCCTGCGCAAGAAGATTCTTCAGGCCAACCGCCGCCCCAAGCGCTGGGAAAAGGTTGAAGCCTAGAGCTCAGTAAGTGAAAGCCGTAGATCCAGATTCGAAAGTGCGATCGTTTTCTGATCTTCGATCTCTCTTCGGATTTGCTATGCTTCCGGCAAATCATGAGCGGCCTCCCAATCGAACAATTCGCATTCTTAATGCACGTGATCGCTAATACATGGAGAAGAATCCGAAGTGCGCGTTGGCCCGTCTACAGCGCTAAAATCATCGGCCATCGTTACCGGAGCCGCTGGGGAAGTTGCGACTGTGACTATTCGGAATACCGCTATAAGTATTTTTACGATGGTCGCATATTTAAAGGGTTTTATCGCGTGCCTTATTTTATCGGCAGGGCAAAGTCTGCCCAGAACTCCGGCTGTATAGGTGCCGAGGCCCGCGTGCGAGTATGCGCGAACGATCCGACAAAATCAGTTCTCTTGGATTTCTAAATTCCACGAATTGCCGAGCTCACAACCTCTTTTTCGCCTCCAGCACGCGCTCCAGCGCTTCCTCCGCCGTCGTCCCAACACTCGAAAGGTGCCCCATCTTGCGTCCCGCCCGCGGCGCGAGTTTCTCATAGAGATGCAGCCGCACGCCGGGCACATCGAGCGCTGCCGCAAAATCCGGCGGCTTGTCCTTGAGCCATATCTCGCCCAACAGATTCACAATCGCGCACGGCGCAATCAGCGCAGTCTCGCCCAGCGGCAGGTTGCATGTCGTACGCACCAGTTGCTCAAACTGGCTGGTCACGCATCCGCGCTCGCTCTGGTGATAGCTGTTGTGCGGCCGCGGCGCAAGCTCGTTCACCAGCAGCTTCCCCTCGCGCGTCACAAACATCTCCACGCACAGCAGGCCTTCGATGCCAAGCTTTGCGGCTATGGCAGAGGCCAGCGCCTCCGCACGCAGTTCCAATCCAGGAT
>JBATYG010000164.1:0-16026 GCA_049673945.1 Occallatibacter sp. | reverse complement strand
GTACAAGCCGATCTACGATCAGCCTCTGCTGCACCCATTTGCGCGTGCGATGAAAGCGATACCGATTTCAAGCGAGCAGAGGCCGCGGGACATGATTCGTTCGCTGCGCACGGCAACAGAAGCGTTGCGGCAAAACGAGATCGTATGCATCTTTGCCGAAGGACAGATCACGCGCACGGGGCAGTTGCTACCTTTCCGGCGCGGGCTTGAGCGCATTATGAAAGGCGTTGAGGCCCCGATTATTCCGGTAAGTCTAGATGGAGTATGGGGCAGCATCTTCAGCTTCGAGCGAGGGCGCTTCTTGTGGAAGATGCCGAGGAAGATTCCTTACCCGGTAACGGTGAGTTTTGGCGTGCCCATGCCGCCGACCACTTCGGCGATTGCGGTGCGGAGCGCTGTGCAGGAACTGCAGGCCGAGGCTTTTCTGCAACGCAAGCGCCGCATGAAGACGCTGGACCATGCGTTCGTTCATACCGCGCGCCGTTTTCCCTTCCGCTTCATGATGGCCGACAGCAGGACTCCTGGAACCCGCTTTGGTTCGGCTCTCACGAAGGCCATCTATATTGCGCGCAGGCTGCGCCCGAAGATCGGGCAGCAGCAGATGGTGGGAGTGCTGCTGCCGCCCTCCGTTGGCGGAGCGCTGACCAACTATGCGCTGATGTTGCTGGGCCGCATAGGCGTGAATCTGAATTACACGGCCTCAAGCGAAGTGGTCGCTTCGTGCGCGGAGCAATGCGGCGTGGATGTTGTGATTACCTCGAAGGCGTTTGTTGAGCGCTTTCCCAAGCTGAAGATCCCGGGCAAGACAATATTTCTGGAGGATGTGCTTGCCCATCCTCGCGTGCCGGAGAAGCTGGCTTCGATGGCGCTGGCGTGGCTGACGCCGCAATGGCTTCTGCGCCGCGCAATTGGCGCACGGCCTGCAGAGGGCAAGCGGAGCGTTGACGATCTTGCCACGGTGATTTTCTCGAGCGGAAGCACGGGCGATCCGAAGGGGGTGATGCTGACCCACTTCAACCTGACGGCCAACATTCAGCAGGTGTCGCAAGTCTTCATGCTCGGCCGCAAGGACAAGATCCTCGGCATTCTGCCTTTCTTTCACTCCTTTGGCTTCATGGCGGCGTTGTGGATGCCCGCGGTCAGCGGCGTGGGCGTTGTGTACCATCCCAACCCGCTGGATACGCGCGTGATCGGCGAGCTGGTGGAGCGGTATCGCGTCACTTTCCTGATTGCGACGCCGACCTTTCTGCAGGCGTATATGCGGCGGTGCACCCCAGAGAGCTTCGGCAGTTTGCAGTATGTCCTGGTGGGCGCAGAGAAATTGCCGGAGCGGGTTGCGCTGGCATTCGAGGACATCTTCGGTATACGGCCGCTTGAGGGGTACGGCTGCACCGAATGCTCGCCGGTGGTGAGCGTGAATGGGCGCGACTTCCGCGCTCCCGGCTTTCGACAGGTGGCGGCGCGGCGCGGCAAGATCGGGCATCCGCTGCCCGGCGTCACGGTGCGCATCGTGGATATCGAGACGGGAGAGCCGGTGGCGCCGGGCACGGCGGGAATGCTGCTGGTGAAGGGCCCGAACGTGATGAAGGGATATCTCGGCCGGCCAGAGAAGACGGCCGAAGTGCTACGCGACGGCTGGTACACGACGGGCGACGTTGCGCTCATGGAAGACGATGGATTTCTGACGATCACGGATCGTCTCTCGCGCTTCAGCAAGATCGGTGGCGAGATGGTGCCGCACATTAAGATCGAAGACAAGCTGCACGAACTGGCCGAGGTCACCGAACAAGTGTTCGCGGTGACGTCGCTGCCCGATGAGAAGAAGGGCGAGAAGATCGTGGTGGTTCACACGCTCCCGGAGGAGAAGCTCGCCCCGGTGCTCGAGAAGCTGGCGAAGAGCGATCTGCCGGCATTGTGGAAGCCGCGGTCAAGCCAGTTCTTCCATGCCGATGCGCTGCCCGTTCTGGGCACAGGCAAGATCGATTTGCGCGGCGTGAAGTCGCTGGCGACCGAGCTCGACAAGGTGTCGGTCTCCTGACTGCCATGGAGACGCCTGCTATCGGCGCGGCTGCGGCGGACGCAGAGAGCGCGGCGATTGCGCGCGTGCGTAGGCGGCTGGTGCCGTACATGATGCTGATGTACGTGGTGTCGTTTCTTGACCGCGCGAACATCAGCTTTGCCAAGCAGTCCTTGCATGCATCCGTCGGCACCTCGGAGCAGGCGTATGCGCTGGCCGCGGGGTTGTTCTTCATCAGTTATTCGCTCTGCGGCTTTCCCAGCAATCTACTGCTGCACAAGGTGGGTGCGAAGCGGTGGCTCACGTTTCTGCTGTTGGTGTGGGGCCTGGTCTCGATGGCGACGATGTGTGTGAGCGGCAGCGCTTCCCTCTATCTGCTGCGGCTGGCGCTGGGAATTGCGGAGGCCGGGTTCTTTCCGGGCGCGATACTCTACCTGACATTCTGGTTTCCGGCGCGGGTGCGCGGCGAGATTATCGGGCTCTTCTATCTTGGCGTTCCGATTGCGCTGATCGTGGGTGGTCCACTCTCGGGGTTCCTGCTAGAAATGCATCCGTCATTCGGGCCCGCGCTCGCGGGCTGGCAATGGATGTTTTTGGTGGAAGGATTCATGGCGGTCGCGCTGGGCGCTTCAACTTACTGGTATCTCGATGACAGGCCGGCGGACGCAAGCTGGCTTCCGCCGAATGAGAAGAAGGCGCTTGTCGAATCGCTGGCGCGCGAAGAAGCGGCACGGCGCACGATTGGACCAGCGCGGCTGTTGCCTATGCTGCGCGATCTGCACGTAATGCGTTTTCTGCTGATCTACGCGCTCATCCAGATGAGCACGTACGGCGCCATTTTCTATTTGCCCGCTGAAATCTCGACATTGATCCATAAGCCGGCGGGCTTTGAGGTGGGGTTGGTGTCGGCGATTCCGTGGCTGTGCGCGCTGGCGGCTGTTTACCTGATTCCGCGCGCGGGAGACATGCTGGGCCGTCACCGCGAATTCGCGGCGCTTACGTTGTTCAGCGCGGGTTGCGCGAGCTTTGTCTTTCCTACGGTGGGCCCCGTGGCAGGGCTGGCTGCGCTCTCAGTGGCCGTTTCAGGCTTTATTGCGGTGCAGCCGCTGTTCTGGACCTTTCCTACGGGGTATCTCGCTGACCGCGCGGCAGCGGGCGGCATTGCCCTGATCGGCATGGGCAACCTTGGGGGCTTTCTCGCGCCCAATGTGAAGGTGTGGGCCGACGAGTACTTCAGGTCGCCGCATGCTGGCCTGTATCTGCTGGCCGCAATCACAGTACTGAATGCCGGTTTGATTGCAACGACAAAAATTCACCGCACCGCAGACTGAGCGATGGCAGGCTCGGTTTTCGCCTGTACTTCGTCGATCGAGACTTCGGGTGCGAGCTCGGCGAGCTGCAGGCCGGCGCTAGTGACGTCGAGTACGCAGAGATCAGTGATGATCCGATTCACAACGCGGGAGCCGGTGAGGGGAAGCGAGCAGGCATTGAGAATTTTCGGCTGGCCGATGCGGGTGGTGTGCTCCATGAGGATGATGACGCGGCGAACGCCGGCGACGAGGTCCATGGCGCCGCCCATGCCTTTAACCATCTGGCCGGGGATCATCCAGTTGGCGAGATCGCCGAACGCCGATACCTGCATTGCGCCGAGAATGGCGAGATCGATGTGGCCGCCGCGAATCATGGCGAAAGAGTCTGCGCTTGAAAAAAAGCTGGCCCCGGGAATTGCGGTGACGGTCTGCTTGCCGGCATTGATCAGGTCCGCGTCGATTTCGTTTTCAAGAGGGAAGTCGCCGATGCCGAGAAGGCCGTTTTCAGACTGCAGGGTGACGGAGATGCCTTGCGGGATGCAGCCGGCAACCATCGTCGGCATGCCGATGCCAAGATTCACATAGTAGCCGTCACGCAGTTCCTGTGCGGCGCGCTGAGCCATCTGTTTGCGGTTCCACGGCATATCAGGTGGCGCTCCGGGTAATGCGCTGTTCAATACGCTTCTGCGGGTTGGGGCAGTGCACGATGCGGTCAATATAAATGCCCGGCGTGTGAACGCTATCCGGTTCGATGCCGCCGATGGGAACAAGCTCTTCGACTTCGGCGATGGTGATCTTGCCGCAGGTAGCTGCATTGGGATTGAAGTTTCGCGCGGTCTTGCGATAGACGAGGTTTCCGCCCGGGTCGGACTTCCATGCTTTCACCAGAGCGATGTCGGCATGGATGCCCCGCTCAAGGATGTAGATGTGTCCGTCGAACTCGCGATGTTCCTTGCCTTCGGCGATTTGTGTGCCGACGCCGGTGCGCGTGTAGAAGCCGGGAATGCCGGCGCCGCCGGCGCGCATCCGCTCGGCAAGCGTGCCCTGCGGGCAAAACTCGACCTCGAGTTCACCGGCAAGAAACTGGCGCTCAAATTCGGCATTCTCGCCAACGTAGCTCGAGACCATCTTGCGGATTTGGCGGGATTGCAGCAGCAGGCCGAGGCCCCAGTCGTCCACGCCTGCATTATTGCTGACTATGACGAGATTCTTCTTGCCAAGGTCGCGGAGAGCGAGGATGAGATTTTCAGGGATGCCGCAGAGGCCGAATCCGCCCACGGCAAGCGTCATGCCGTCTTGAATGATGCCGTCGAGAGCGGCATGCGGGTTGGGAAAGACCTTTTCCATGCGCTTGAGCGCCTGCGGAAATCTCCGGAACAAGGATACGACACACTCACGGGACGTGGACAAGCGTTCCCATGCCGCGGTTGCAGGTCGGAGTTCGGCTCAGCGCAGGGCGACGATCTCGATTTTGCCGGTGCGGCGCAGGATGTTCACGCCCACGGTTTCAGAGTAGCGCTCGAAGGCGAGATCGATAGAAGCGTCACCGACGCGCAGGTTGCGGATGTGAACCTGCTTCAACTGTTCCGGCAGCGCGGAATGGTGAAGAAAGATGCGCTTGTCGCGCGCGCAGACCTCGAGGCCGAGACAGGCCTGCAACACCAGAAAGACTGCTCCGGCAGCCCAGGCCTGCGGCGAGCAGGCAACGGGATAAAGGGTGGGGCCCTTGCCGGGGCGGCGGGAGAAGCCGCAGATGAGTTCAGGCAGGCGCCGTTGCTGCACTTCGGTGGAGAGATCGAGAAGCGCCGATAAGACTCGAAGAGCGACGTCTTTCTCCTGGCGCCGCGTCGATCCAAAGGCGATGAGGGCGTTGTCGTGCGGCCAGACTGAACCGTTGTGATACGACATGGGGTTATAGCGCTTTTCGCTGGTGACCAGGGTGCGAATGCCCCAGCCAGAGAAGAACGGGGGCGAGAGAAGGGCCTCGTCGATCAGATGGCTCTGGGCCTGCGAAGCGATTCCTGAGAAGAGACAGTGGCCGGCGTTTGAGCTGCGCACGCGGCACTGGCGCTTGTCGCCGTCGAGCGCGAGAGCGAACATTGAAATCTCGTCTGACCAGAACATCCGCGTGAAATTTTCCTTCAGCTTGTCTGCGCGCGTTTCGAGCTGTTTTGCCAGATCGTCAAGGCTCAAATCTTTCGCCACCACTGCGATGCCTCGCCTTGCCGCGTAGACGTAGGACTGCACCTCGCAGAGAGCGATGGGGCCGACTGCCAGGCGGCCGTCGCTATAGAAGACCGAGTCGCTCGAGTCCTTCCAGCCCTGCTGCACAAGGCCGTTGTCGTTCTGGCGCTGGTATTCGACGAATCCGTCCCCGTCCCGATCGCCGTAGGTATCAATCCACTCAAGGGCAGCCATGATATTGGGCCAGATGCCCCGAAGAAAATCGAGATCGCCTGTGCGCTCGTAATAGGCGGCTGCAAGCACGAGGAAGAGCGGCGTCGCATCCACCGTGCCGTAGTAGCGGCCGAAGGGCACCTCGCGGAGCTCAGCCATCTCGCCTTTGCGCATTTCGTGCAGAATTTTTCCAGGCTCCGCATCGCGGGAGGGGTCTTCGCTGGTGGCCTGCGTGGCGGCGAGATAGCAGAGCACGCCCTTGGCGATCGCAGGCTCAAGCCACAGGAGCTCAAGGGCAGTGATGATGCCGTCGCGGCCAAAGACGGTGCTGAACCATGGAACGCCTGCGTAGGGGTACGGGCCGAATGGCGTCGGGGTCACCATCATGGCGAGGTCAGACTGCGACCGGCGTACCCAGTTATTGAATTGTTCATTGGAAGTTTGAATGTCTATATGCGCCAGCGGGCCATTGGTGCGGCTCTGGGTCTGCTGCTGCAGGGCTTCGAAGTAGTGCTCGGGGTGCACTGTTTCGTCTCCGTGTTTGCATTCGACGAGCACCGTAAAGCTGGCTTCGCTGCGGGCATCGAGATGAAGCGGAACCGAGATTTGACCTTCCTCAGCCGTGCAGGTTTCGGCCGAGCATGCGATGTGCGTGGATCGGCGGATGTGATCGAGGCCCTCGTAGGCGATTAAAACGCCGTCGCGGTCAACCTCGTCGGGAAGACGACGGCCACGGCGCGGGCGCTTTTCGCCGCGAACCTCGAAGATGTCGGCGAAGTCTGCCTCGAATTCAAAGGAGAGATCGATGTCGCAGGAAGCTTCGCCGTAATTGTGCACGGTGATGCGGTCGTAGCAGATCGAGTCAGTAAGAAACTTGGCGCGGAAAATATGCAGCGTGCCGCGGGGAAGGGAGTGACCGGACTCCATCAGCAGGTCAGGATTGGTGATGTCCACCGCAAAAAGCACATCGTCTTCGCGGATTGTGGAACTGAGCAGAAGAGGCCGTATGCCGTTGATGCGAAGCTCAAGGCGCGAAAGGTGGCGCGTTTCCATGTGGAAGAGGCCTTGCTGGCCAATGCCCAGAGGATGAATATCGCCGCCCCGGTCGAAGACGGCGAACGTATCTCCGTTGAGGAGAACGCGGGTGCGGTCATCGGCGAGGGTCGAGGAAGCTCGAATGTAAAAGGCCTCTTCGACCTCGATCACGTCTCCCTTGGGCCGGTTCGTTGTTACGGACATCGTATGCACTCCTTGAGTGGGTCAGGCAGTAAGCGACAGGCCCAGATCTCCCGCGGACTGGACCTGCTTCGGGCATTCAGTCACGCGGGTATAGGCACCCACGTAATCGGAGCACATGCGCTGCACGCTGAATCGGCGCTCGAAGGCGCGCCGGCAGAGCCTGCGATCGATTGCCTGTATATTTTGTGCCGCTTCCACGGCCTGCTCGATGTTGTCGACAACAAAGCCGTTGACACCATCCTCGATGATCTCGACGACCGATCCGCCGCGAAACGCGATTACCGGAGTTCCGCAAGCCATGGCCTCAATCATCACCAGCCCAAAGGGCTCGGGCCAGTCGATGGGAAATAGCAGGGCCGAAGCGTCGCGCAGAAAGTCGCCTTTCTCGCCTTCGCCGATTTCGCCGACGAATTCGATGAGCGGGTCATCAAGCAATCTTCGAATCTGGGTTTCGAAGTATTCGCGGTCTGCCACATCCACTTTGGCGGCGATGCGCAGCGGTATGCCGACACGCTTGGCGATGGCGATGGCGCGGTCCACCCGCTTCTCGGGGGAGATGCGGCCGAGAAACGCCAGGTACTTGCCCTGACGCACGCCCGGTTTGTAGAGGTTGAGCGGCAGGCCGTGATGCACAGTTTGAAGCCAGCCGGCCGAGGAGAGCGGGGCGCGCTGTGCGTTTGAGATGGAGATCAGGTTCATGTCGTCGAATTCGCGGAAGAGGGGCTGCAGATCCGGAATGTCCAGCCGGCCGTGGAGAGTTGTGACGGCAGGAAGATCGTAACTGCGAATCAGCGAAAAGGGCAGGTAATCCAAATGAAAATGGATGATGTCGAAATCGTCGGCTGCCTGAAGCACTTTCTCAAGCAGGTAGAGATGATGCGCGAGGCCGCCGACCGTGGCGCAGCCGGTTAAGCGAAGCGATTTCTCGCAGATGGGGCGAAGACGCGCCGAAGTGAGCGAGTCTCCGCTGGCAAAGAGCGTTACATCGTGGCCTTGCCGCACCAGCTCTTCCGTAAGATACGAAACGACTCGTTCGGTTCCGCCATACAGCCGGGGAGGCACACTCTCGTACAGGGGCGAGACCTGTGCAATCCTCATACTTCTCCATAAACGCCATTTGGCGCCTTAACGAGCTTGGATGCGCGAAACGCGGCGAAACGCCGTACCCCGAAGAGGCATGCGGGTCCGCATGGCTCTATGTGGCGGGAATACAGAAGCTTGGCCGCATGCGACCCGCAGAGGAGAGCAGCCCGCGATCGACGATCAAACTCCAAGGTCACGTATCCATCGCAGCAGCCTGCGGATACACTGGGAAAAGCTTGCAAAAAAGCCGCTCGAAGCGCTCGCGCCTGCCTGGCGCGCGTGTAAGCGAGCAAGCGCCTGGCCGGTCCAATCGAGTGCCATCAAGCGGAGCACTTTCGGAGCGGCAGGCAGATTTTTGTCTTTGAGGATTTACCGTTTTGTTTTCACTCCGCTGCCTTGTCGCCCTGTCTGTGCTCTGCCTCTCTACGTGTGCGTTGGCCCAGGACGACTACCTGAATCACCTTATCTTTAGCAACAGCACAACGCCGGACAACGACTTTTACACCGGCGCTCACGCCGTGGCGCCCAGCACGATTGAGGCGCCGGACGACAGGCTTCCGGTCGAAGAGGCGCACTTTCTTACCCCGCCGAATGCTATGCGGCTGCAATGGCGATCGGTTGCCGGTGGAAGCTGGGACGCCGAGGTGCGTACCGTCAGCATGGATAACCGCCCCTCGGATTTTCTGGGAGACACGCTTTCATTCTGGGTTTACTCGGACCAGGCGATTGCCGGGGCGAACCTGCCGCAGGTGGAGCTGCTCGATGCGGTGCAGAATTTTTCAGATCCGGTTGCGCTAGGCGAATTTGTGCGGGTGTTGCCAGCGAGACGCTGGACGCAGGTGAGGATTCCGCTCAGCAGGTTGAGGAGCGCGTCGATCCGCGCCTTCGATCCGCGGCTGCTTCACTCCGTCTTCTTCGCGCAGGGAGCGGCGGATGACGCGCCGCATACGCTGATAGTGGACGAGATACGAATTGACAAGGATGCCGGGGCTGCGCGTCCCGGAGCACGGAGTCCGCTGGCGGCGCCGCATGACCTGACGGTAATCGCTTACGAACGCCACTTCGATCTCAAGTGGGATGTGAACGATGCGGAGCAGCTTGCCTATTCCATCGTTTACCGCTCGAGGGACGGCGGGGCATTTAAGCCCGTGGGAATTCAGCAGCCCGGGATTCACCGCTACACCGATTGGGTTGGCGCGACGGGAGTCAAGGCCACTTATAAAGTGGCAGCGGTTGACAAGCTCTTCCGGCAGTCGGCGTTTGCGCCGGCGGCCAGCGGCCAGACGCATGCGATGTCCGACGATGAACTGCTGACCATGGTGCAGGAAGCCTCTTTCCGCTACTACTGGGAGCGTGGAGCGCATCCGGTATCGGGGATGGCGCTTGAAAGCGTGCCGGGCGACCCGCGCATCGTCGCCACGGGAGCCAGCGGATTCGGCGTGATGGCGATTGTGGTAGGCATGGACCGCGGCTTCATCACGCGCGAAGAGGGAATCGAGCGCCTGAATCGGATTGTCGGATTTCTCGAGAAGGCGCAGCGTTACCACGGGGCATGGCCGCATTTCATGGACGGCTCAACAGGGCGCACGATGCCGGTCTTCGGCATGTTCGACAACGGCGGCGACCTGGTGGAAACTGCCTTTCTGATGCAAGGATTGCTGGCGGCTCGCCAGTATGTAAGCCAGCCGGTGAATGCCGATCGCGATCTCGCGGCGCGCATTACGCATCTTTGGCAGACGGTGGAGTGGGACTGGTATTCGCGTGAAACCGGAGACAACGCGCTGATCTGGCACTGGTCACCGCAATGGTCGTGGCGCACGGATCACAGGCTCACCGGTTTCAACGAGACGATGATCGCGTACCTGCTGGCGATGGCTTCGCCTACGCACGGCATTCCGGCAGACGCCTATTATGCGGGCTGGGCGGCGCAGTCGCGGGATGCTGCCCTGTATCGCGTTGCGTGGTCGGGCACCGCTGACGGCGAGCATTACGCCAACGGCCATACATATGAAGGCGTGAAGCTCGATGTGGGCGTGGGCAACGGAGGCCCGCTCTTTTTTACGCAGTACTCGTTTATGGGCGCCGATCCGCGGCAGATCAAGGACAGCTACACGAACTACTTTGACAATAACCGCAACGTCGCGTTGATCGACTATCGGTATTGCCTGCAGAATCCCGGCCACTACAAGGGCTATGACGCGGGAGCGTGGGGACTGACCGCGAGCCTCGATCCATTCGGCTATCTGGCGCATGCTCCCAATGGCGCAAGCGACAACGGCACGATCGCGCCCACAGGCGCTCTGGGCTCATTCCCGTACACGCCTGAAGAGTCCATGAAGGCGCTCAAGTACTTCTATCGCACGCTGGGCGACCGGCTATGGGGCATCTACGGCCCGACAGACGCCTTCAACCTGAGCCAGAACTGGTTCTCGCCGACGTATCTTGGTCTCGACCAGGCGCCGATTGTGGTGATGATTGAGAACGAGCGAAGCGGGTTGATCTGGAAGATGTTCATGGCGAATCCGGAGATGGCGCCGATGCTCGAGAGAATCAGGAAGCGTCCGGCAGCGCCGCCAGTGGTTTCGCGCGTGGGCAATTAGCGCGGGCCAGGGAAGCACCAGGGAAGCATTGGAGCGAAGCTGTTGGTATGATGGAGCGCCTTCACGAGGGCGGTCCGACGGGAAGCGAAACATCATTGAGCGAGATCCCAGTGATCCCCACGGACAGGGTGACATTCGTGGAGTGAATAAGGAGGGTTTCTCATGCCTGCACTTTCCGATGCTGAAGTGACTGCGCGCCTCGGGGGCGTTGCTGCCTGGAAAGTTGAATCGGGCGAGCTCACGCGTACCTTCACCTTCAAGGACTTTCGCGCCGCGCTTGCCTTCGTCAACAAGGTTGGTGAGGCGGCCGAGAAGGCCGGTCACCATCCCGACATCGATATCCGGTATAACCGAGTGCGGCTTGCCCTGGTGACGCACGATGCGGGCGGGCTGACAACAAAGGACTTTGACCTGGCCGCAGAGGCTGACAAGCTGGCCTGAGACACGACTGCGCAATGCGGCCTGAAGCCGCCTCGCGAGCTGGTAATTTGACCTGCCTCGCAGCCGGCGATATAGTTAGCGTAATGAGTTTCTGTCCCATGTCGATGGCCTGTTGCGCATGTTGTTGCGCAGTCGGCCGGACTATGGGATGAGCCCTATCGTTTAGTTTTTTAGCGATTTCCCGAAGCCCGCGCCGCAGATATCTGCCGCGCGGGCTTTCTCTTTTCTGGCCCAAATCTCAATGGAGCACTGAATGGCAACCATCGCAAGCGAAGCCGTAACGTTGCAGGATCCCGCCCGAGGCGCACTCTTTGGCGTGGATGAGGCGAGTTCCGTTGCGGATCGCGATCTTTCCGGTACACGACCGGCAGCCGAGCGGCTGAACCACATCAGGCTTCTTGAGGCCGAGAGCATCCACATCCTGCGCGAGGTGGCGTCTGAGTTTCAGCGCCCGGTGATGCTTTACTCCATCGGCAAGGATTCGTCTGTGATGCTGCGGCTGGCGCAGAAGGCCTTCTACCCAGGGCCGATTCCGTTTCCGCTGCTGCATGTGGATACCGGCTACAAATTCCGCGAGATGCTCGAATTTCGCGATCAATACACGAGCGAGCTGGGGCTGAAGCTGATCGTGTGGCGCAATGAAGAGGCGCTGGCGCAGGGTGCGAATCCGATCCGGCTGGGCACGCAGCGCTGCTGCGGCCTGCTGAAGACGCAGGCGCTTCTTGATGGTTTGCGCGCACATGGATTCGACGCAGCTTTCGGAGGCGCCCGCCGCGATGAGGAAAAGTCGCGCGCCAAGGAGCGCATCTTCTCTTTTCGCGATGGCGCAGGGCAGTGGGACCCGAAGAACCAGCGCCCGGAGCTCTGGAACCTATTCAACAGCCGCATCGGCCCGGGCGAAAGCATTCGCGTCTTTCCCCTATCGAACTGGACGGAGTTGGATGTCTGGCATTACATCCACCTCGAAAAGATACCGATCGTTCCGCTGTACTTCGCCAAGGAGCGCCAGATGCTGGTGCGCGGCGACAGCCTGATTCCCCTGGAGCAGCCGTTTGTGCAGGGATTGCCGGGCGAGGAGCAGTGGGTAAAGTGCCGGCTGCGCTCGCTCGGTTGCAGCCCGTGCACGGGCGCGATCCGCTCGGATGCGGATACGGTGCCGAAGATTATTGCTGAGCTGATGGCGGTCAGAAACTCAGAGCGGGCGAACCGGATTATCGATCACGATCAGGATGGATCGATGGAGATCAAGAAGCGCGAGGGCTACTTCTGATGCTTTCTGCCGAACCAACGGAAGTGGAAATTGCGGCTGTGCCGGCCAAGGATGTGGATGCGCAGATTGAAGAGCAGCTTGCGGCCGAGCGTAGCAAGGGCCTGCTGCGTTTCAGCACGGCGGGCAGTGTGGACGACGGCAAATCGACGCTGATAGGGCGCCTGCTGTTTGACTCGCACAATGTCTACGACGATCACGTGCGGGCGGTGACGCATAATGCCGCGATTGACTTTGCGCAGCTTACCGACGGCCTTCGCGCCGAGCGCGAGCAGGGCATCACGATCGATGTTGCATATCGCTACTTTTCCACGGCAAAGCGCAAGTTCATCATCGCGGATACGCCGGGTCACGAGCAATACACGCGCAACATGGCGACTGGCGCGTCTACCGCAGACGTGGCGATTGTGCTGGTGGATGCGCGCAAGGGCATACTCGACCAGACGCGGCGGCATGCCTGCATCGCTTCTCTGCTGGGGATTCCCGTAGTGATTGCGGCAATCAACAAAATGGATCTGGTGGGCTTTTCAGAGGAGGTCTTCGAGCAACACAGCCGCGATCTGAAAGCGCTTGCGGCGCGGCTCGAGATTCCTGAGCTGATTGCGGTTCCAGTGAGCGCGCTTGAGGGCGACAACGTGGTGCATCGCAGCGAGCGGATGCCGTGGTACGGCGGCCTGAGCCTGCTTGAGCTGCTGGAGACTGTGCCGCTGGCGATCGAGCGGTCGCAGGCAGAGCTACGGCTGGCTGTGCAGCGGGTCGTCCGTCCTCACCAGGATTTCCGCGGCTTCGCGGGGCAGATTGCCGCAGGCGCGGTGCGGCCGGGTGATGAAGTGCTTGCGCTGCCCTCGGGCCGGCGCACACAGGTTCGCACGATTACCACTTGGGATGGCGATCTGGAAGTGGCGCATGCGCCGCAGTCAGTGGTGCTCACGCTCGAAGATGAAATCGACCTGAGCCGCGGCGACATGATCGCGGCCGTCAACGCACCGCCCAATAAGGCGACGCGTTTCAGGGCGACCGTGGTGTGGATGCACGGGACTCCGCTGCGCGCAGGCGCGACGTATCTGCTGAAGCACACGACGCAGACGGTGCGCGCCACGGTTGTGGAGATTCGCTCGCGCATCGAAGTGGAGCACCTTGCCGAGCGCGAAGCCGATCAGCTCGCGCTGAACGATATCGGCGAGGTAGTGATCGAAACCAGCCGGGCGATTATTGCGGATCTCTATCGTGAGAACCGGACGACCGGCAGTTTTATCCTGATCGATCCGGCGGACAACGGAACGGCCGGCGCGGGAATGATTCGCGCCTTCGTCGACGAGGCCAATCTCGACGCGTTGCCCTCCCATGGGGCGCTTATCGAAGTCGGCGGCCGGTCAGCTCTGGCCGCAGAACTGGAGCAGAGTCTGCTGGCTGAGCGCCAGCTTGTGATGCGCACCCGCGTGCGCCCCTGCAGTGCCCTGCGTGCCGTAGCACGCTCGGGTGCGATTGTCCTTGTCGAAGGCGAAGATCTCGATCCGATCCGACTCACGCGCGTAGACGCACCTGGGTCGGAAGCCACGCTGCTTGCCACTGAAGAGCCCGCAGCGATTCTCGATGAGCTGCGGCGCCTCAACATTATTGCCACCGGAGAGTCAGATGATGCCAGCACAGTTGCCCGTTGAAGTTGAAGCCCGCCATCAGGCCGCGGAAAAGTTTCTGCGCGAGCGTCTTGCAGGTGTTCAGAATGCCTGCGTCACCAGCAGCTTTCAGGCCGAGGATGTTGCAGTGTTGCACCTGGTTCGGGCGATTCTTCCACAAGTGCCGGTGCTGTTTCTGGAAACGGGTTATCACTTTCCTGAAACGCTCGCCTACCGGGACCGCATCACCGCAGAGTGGGGATTGAATCTTGTGAATGTGTTGCCGGAGCGCACGGTAGCGCAGCAGGAAGCGGAGTTCGGCATCCTCTACCAGAGCGCTCCCGATCGCTGCTGCGGATTGCGCAAGGTTGAGCCGCTGTTTCGCTCGCTGGCGCCCTATGGCGTATGGGTGACAGGCCTGCGCCGGCAGCAATCGAAGACACGCGCCAACTTGCAAGTTGAGGAAAGCTTTGCGCTGCCGGGCGGACAGGCGCTGGCAAAGCTGAGTCCGCTGGCGGAGTGGACGACGCGCGACGTGTGGCAGTACGCCGAAGCACATGAGATTCCGTTGCTGCCGCTTTATGAGAAGGGCTATACGAGCATTGGCTGCGCGCCGTGTACGGCGCTGCCTTTCGATCCCGATGATCCGCGGTCGGGTCGCTGGGCTGGCCAGGGGACCGGCCAGAAACTGGAGTGCGGTATTCATATTCAGGCCTCGTAGCAGAGAGAGCGCAGATGGAAGTTGTGCTGGGTTTCCTGATCGCAGCGTTGATTGCGCTGACCGGCGTCGGAGCGGGAACGATTACCGCGCCGATGCTGATCCTCTTTCTGCATGTGCCGGTGCCCGAGGCCGTGGGCACGGCGCTGGTGTATTCGGCAGCGGTCAAGCTGGTGGTGGTGCCGGTGCAGATCTGGCGGCGCCTGGTGGACTGGCGTACGCTGGGCGTGATGCTGATCACGGGAATTCCGGGCGTCGTGATTGGCGTTTTCTTCTTCCAGAAACTCGTTCGGGGCCAGGGCAATACCCTGTGGCTTTACCTCGCGCTCGGGCTGATGATCGTGCTCTCGTCGGCCTGGCACATCTACCGCCATTTCCGTCCGGCGGCCAGGGAGCGCAGCGCAGATCGCCCACGCTGGCTCGCGGCGATGATGTTGCCGATAGGCGCAGAGGTCGGCTTCTCCTCGTCGGGCGCAGGCGCTCTCGGCACGCTCGCGCTTCTGGGGCTTACTCCGCTCGAGGTTCCGCGCGTGGTGGGAACCGATCTCTGCTTCGGGCTTTGCCTGGCGCTGATCGGCGGCGGCCTGCACCTGAGCCAGGGAGGCGTGGACGCGACACTGCTGACGCACCTGATCCTGGGTGGAGTGGCAGGCGCATTGGTGGGAACAGGCATTGCCCCCCGCATTCCGGCGCGCGCGATGCGCCTGGCCCTTTCGGTGTGGCTCCTGGCGCTAGGGATGCAGCTCTGCTGGCAGGGCGTGCACTAGGATCATCCCTGGCCAAGCCTTGCGCTGCGGTCATGCCAGCGGGGATACTCGCATAGGCCGGCAAAGCGCGGCCAATCTCAGAGACACGAGAAGCGATCTTGGACCGCGAGTTCTACACCGCACGTCTTGTGCAAAGGCGCTGCCTTTCGCAATCGGCGCAGACGTATCATCTCGAGTTTGTGCTCGACGAAGTTGAGGCCTTTGACTTCATTCCGGGCCAGTTTATCTCTGCCGTTGCCGACGATCCGGAAAGCAAAGAACAGACGCGCGCCTACTCGATTGCCTCCGCGACGAACGGCAATCGCGTTGATCTGTGCTTGAACCGCGTGGACGACGGATTCTTCTCGAACCTGCTGATCGATCTGCCGGTGGGCCGCACGATCAGGGTTTACGGCCCGAATGGCTTCTTTACGCTGCGCGAGCCGATTACCGACTCGATTTTCATCGCCACCGGTACTGGCGTGGCGCCAATGCGCGGATTTCTGCAGTGGCTCTTTCCGGAGGATGGTACGGATCGCAGCGCGGGCAAGGAGATCTGGCTCGTCTATGGAACGCGGTACGAGAGCGAGAT
>JBATYG010000163.1:0-1881 GCA_049673945.1 Occallatibacter sp. | reverse complement strand
TGGACACCAAAAACCGCTGCAGCAACAAGATTGAGTTTACCAGATTGATTTCCTCGGCTCCTCCCAGCGAGCAGATTTCGTCCTTGATTGCCATGGGGCACGTGATGCGTCGGGTTGGAACGTGCGGGCTTCAAACCAAAGCACGGAAGTGAGCGAAAGCGTATCGCTGTCGATCTCTCGAATGAGAGCTGTCGGGTTCGCGGGGGCGAGTCAGGAAGCTTCGATTGACAGTCGTGCGACAGCTTGCAGGCTGGCGAAACAACTTATATTGGAAAGTAGAGCCCGAGCCGTCCTCACCGCCCTTGACTGGCAGCGATATGCCGATCAAAGTTAGTTGCAGCGTTAAATTGCAGCCGATTGCAGTCAGCCATTCCGTGAGCGCGATGGGGCGTCAGGGTGGCCGATTGAGCTTCCAGCCTAAGCCATCGCCAGGGCTGAGCGCGCCTGGGCCGCTCTGGGAGTTTCGAGTCGCGTGATTGAAAGGAGTCTCGTGCAAGCACGTTCCTTGATTGCGGCCTTGATCGCTGTATTTTTCTCCCTAGCCGTGGCAGCGCAGGATACCCGTCAGGTGACTGAACCTCGGATTCCGCCGACCTGCTCTACTCTCGTAGCCGCTCTTGCTGCAAACAACAGCGTCCTCGCTGACCGCGACGAGCAGCGACTGGACACCGCACGGATCCAGAACGCCATCGATGCCTGCGCCCCTGGCCACGCGGTGGTACTGCGAGCACACGGCAAGCGGTTCGTCTTTCTCACCGGACCGTTAACACTGGAATCCGGCGTGACCCTCGTGGTCGACGCAAACACGGTGCTGGCGGCATCGCGCGATCCGCGTGTCTACGACCTCACACCGGGCAGTTGCGGCATCGTCAGCAAGAGGGGGCACGGCTGCCGACCGCTCATTTCCGTCGTGAACGCAACGGGCAGCGGCATTATGGGTGACGGCGCCATCGACGGCCGTGGCGGAGCCGACCTTTTGGGAGAGAAGGCGACGTGGTGGGACCTCGCGCATGAAGCCAAGGTCACCGATCAGGCTCAAAGCGTGCCGTGGATGATTGTCGTGCGTAACTCGAAGGACTTTACGCTCTATCGCATCACGCTCCGCAACTCGCCCGGCTACCACGCGTCGGTCAATCAGACGGATGGTTTCACCGCTTGGGGCGTTAAGATCAAGACGCCCAAAACAGCACGGAACACCGATGGTATCGATCCCGGTTCATCGCGCAATGTAACCATTGCGCACTGCTTCATCAGCACGGGCGATGACGATGTGGCGGTGAAAGCGGGCAAAGCCGGACCGGCTTCACACATTTCAGTGCTTCACAACCATTTCTTCGCGGGGCATGGCATGTCGATCGGCAGCGGCACCGACGGCGGCGTCGATCACATGCTGGTGGACGACCTCACCATCGACGGCGCCGATAATGGCTTGCGCATCAAGTCTGACCGCAGCCGCGGGGGCCTCGTCGAAGACATCGTCTATCGCGACGTCTGCATCCGCAACGTGCGTAACCCGATCGTCTTCACTCCGATGTACACCACGTTCCAGGGCGATCTGCTGCCGCTGTACCGCAAGATCTCTCTTGAAAACGTCCGCATCGCATCGCCTGGCACGTACACTTTTCTGGGCCTCGACGCGAACCACACCTTGCAGGTCAGGTTGGATGGCGTCTTCGCCGACGGCCTGGATCAATCAGAGATACTGGCAGCGAATGCCCAGATCACTATCGGGCCACGCGAAGGCAACCTGATTCCTCACGGCGACAATGTGACCACAGGCAGCGCGCCCGGCTCGCATCCGGACTCGCATTCGGACTCGCATTCGGGCACACCCCTCGCCTGCGATGCTCGTTTCGTCGACTATCCTGCACTGCCCAGAGC
>JBATYG010000162.1:0-2586 GCA_049673945.1 Occallatibacter sp. | reverse complement strand
GCTTGATTTGCTGCTTGGAGAGAGATTCGTTGTTGCAGATAAATGACCTTGCATTGCGCAAAAATCCGCCTTATCCTTGGATTTGTCCATGCAAGGAACGTAAAGACCCGCCCTGGCAGGCGGGTTTTCTATTTATCGCCCTCACTATACCATTGCGAATATGAAACGCTGCTCTTGGGTTGTACTATTTCTTGCCATCACAGCATTAGCCCAGTCCTACCAAACCGGGACCGTCCTGAAGTGGGAAATGAAACCGTACTCCCAGAGCGCCCACATCATCAGGGATCATGTGGTCTACTCGATCCGCATCGGAGGCGCGAGCTATGAGATCGCAAGGCGCAGCAAGGATGTTGAGATGAATACCGGACAGCAGGTAGAGTGCCGCGTCGAAAAGCAAACTATGTATGTTCGCAACTCTAAGGGCAAGGAAACCAAGTACGAGATCGTAGGCAACGCACCAGTGGAATAGAGTTAACCCCGCCTGCCACGCCAAAGTGTCCAACTGACACGGACGAATGCAACCAGAAACACGCCAGCCGGAACGAGAAGGAGGTATGACCAGTTCATTTACCCGCCTTTTTGCGGCTTCCCCCACCTTGCCTTTGCCGCCTTAGCCGCCACCTTCTTACGCTGCGCTGGCGTCATGGTCACCAAACGACGCTTGCCGCCGATCTGACCGCCTTTACGCCCCATCGCGGCCATGTACGCCGACAGCTCGGACGGAACCGGGACGGCCTCGGCCGGCAGGTTCTCCGTCGTAGACTGCTCCACAATCCACTTGGCGAGCTGGTTTGGATCGCGTGGACGTTTGCCTTTGCCGACCGTCATGCGTTCATCATCGCACAACCTAAAATGCTAAAGAGGATTGTGGAAATTGAAACTGACCCACTACCGCAGCGAGTATAGCGGAGCTTGCATGTGTATCATTTTTGCGGCTACGCTTATCATCAAGCCGATAAGGAAATGACATGAAACAGACCCGCAGAAGTTTTCTGCAATCCGGCGCTGCAGTTGCCGCAGCCGCGCTCGTCAGGCCCCGGTTCACTCGTAGCGCGGAAGCAAACCAGCCGACTACCGTCCCGCAGCTTGCCCAGTTCGGCTACGGCGACGTCGTGCTGTTTGATGGGCCGCTACGCGAGCAGTTCGAAACCAATCACGCCTTCTATCGCGCCCTCGATGAGGATGCGCTGCTCAAGCCCTTTCGCCAACGCGCCGGCCTGCCTGCGCCCGGTGAAGATATGGGCGGCTGGTACAGCTGGAAACCGCTGGCCGATCTCAATGCCGCCGACAACGGTTTTTGCCCCGGCCACACCTTCGGCCAATGGGTCTCCGGCCTCTCGCGCGACTACGCCGCCACCGGCGACAAGGCCACGCAGCAGAAGGTGCATCGCCTGGTCACCGACTTCGCGCCTGCAATCACCAGCCACTTCTGGGACGACAACCGCTTTCCCGCCTACATCTACGACAAGATCTCCGTCGGCATGATCGATGCGCATCAGTTTGCCGATGCGCCTCAGGCCTTCAAAGCGCTCGATGCCGCGCTCGACTCGGTGCAGGCGCATCTGCCGCCGGGCCCGCTCTCGCGCGAGGAGCAATACGCGCGACCCCACAAGGATGAGTCTTTCTGCTGGGACGAGCCGTACACGCTGCCCGAAAATCAGTTCCTCGCCTGGCGGCGCGGCGCGGGCAGGCGTTACCGCGATCTCGGCGTGCGCTACCTCGCCGATAGCTGGTATTGGAACCCGCTCGCCGCGGGCGAAAACGTCCTCCCCGGCAAGCATGCCTACAGCCACGTCAACGCCATGAGCTCGGCGATGCAGGCCTACTTTGTCCTCGGCGACCAGAAGTATCTGCGCGCGGCTACCAACGGCTTCGGCTTCGTGCGCGACACGCAGAGCTTCGCCACCGGCGGCTGGGGCCCCAATGAGCAATTTCGTAAACCGGGCTCGGGCGAGATCGGAGAGAGTCTTACCAAAACGCACTCGAGCTTTGAGACTCCATGCGGCTCCTACGGGCACTTCAAGATCACGCGCTATCTGCTGCTCGCCACGCGCGACAGCCGCTACGGCGACAGCATGGAACGGGTCATGTACAACACCATCCTCGGCGCCAAGCCCATCAAGGAGGATGGTCACGGCTTCTACTACTCCGACTACAACGACGACGGGCACAAGTCGTATCACCCGCAGAAGTGGACCTGCTGCACCGGCACCTTTTCGCAGATCACTGCCGACTATGGCATCAGCGCCTATTTTCACGATGCCGACGGCATCTACGTCAACCTCTACATTCCATCGCGCGTGAAGTGGTCCCGCGGCGGGCGGCGGATCGTACTCGCCCAGACGACGAACTACCCACATCAACCAACAACTCAGATTGAAATCGCTGAAGCAGGCGCCGGCACATTCCCTGTGTATCTGCGCGTCCCCGCGTGGGCTGGGCCCAAAACGGCAATCTCCGTCAATGGCAGGCGCATTCAGCTCGGTCCCGAGCCAGGCAAATTCGCCCGCGTCAATCGCACGTGGAAGAAGGGCGATCGCATCGAGGTCGAGTTCGATATGCCCACGACGCTCGAAGCCGTCGACC
>JBATYG010000161.1:0-7848 GCA_049673945.1 Occallatibacter sp. | reverse complement strand
GAGGAAGAACATGCCGGCGGCGAGCCCATAGAGGCGCGGATCGATGTGCAGATCGCGGTTCATGGTGAGCGCGGCAAAACCGATGTTGACGCGGTCAAGATACGCGACCAGGTAAAGCAGCATGAGGAAGGGAACAAGACGGCGCGCGATGGTGCGGTAAAGGGGTTCCATGGGCTTGGAGTGGAAGCAGCCGTCTGATTTTCGGACCTACGGAGTATTGCACGCAGGCCGCATGGCGGCAAAGGGTCTTGGGGTAGGAGGATAGGGCCGGAGAAAAGTGCACCCCCTCGTGAATTGATTGAGTTTCCGACTAAATCCCAATAACAGGCTAAATGAGTGACTCGACCTGTTCACACCAGTCGAGATTTCGCTACGGCAGAAGCGTTACTAAATACAAGCCGAGACATCAGGACTGGTCGGCTTCAGCAATCGATAATTTATCCTGCCCTTAAAAAGCGTGGAGGCTATAACAGTGGACCTGGCGCATCGGTTTCAAACAGCACACCTGAAACGCTGAAGTGCCCACTGCGGCATTTATCTCCTTTGTCTCTTGCAATCCTTCTAATGGGCTCTCCGCCCCTTGTGGCCCAAGATGTGTCTCCGTGCGTCAGCCCTGATTGGTTTGTCGTGCAGAAAACGCAGCTGGCCGGCGCCAGACTTTCGCCTCTGTGCGTTGGTGAACTGCACGCGGCCGAGGATCATCGCGATGCTGCTGAGTCCGAGCTGCGGGCTGTAATCGCAGGAGATCCGCAGAGCGCTGATGCTTACGAGGCACGTTCCACGCTGGAGCATTTCTATTTCAGGATTGGGCGCTTTCGGGATGCCAACGCACAGATAGACGCGATGCTCGGGACTCACCCTACTGCGCCGGATCTGCTCAATTTGCATTCTCTGCTTGCATTGTTGGCTTTGTACCCGGACTTCAGTCTTGCGAAGAGCAGCCCGGCTACGGTTCGTACCGAGGTGTTCGACGGCAATGTATTTGCCCCAGTAACGGTTGAAGGTGCAGCCCGTTCCTACATGCTCGATACAGGGATGTCGATTTCGATGATGACCGGGTCGGAGGCGAAGAGTCTAGGGCTGACGCCCCAGGCGACCACCACCTCGATGAATGACCTCAGTGGACTCGCGAGTCGCGCCCTACAGATTGTTGAGGTGGACCGTCTCGTGGTCGGCGCGACGGAACTTCGTCACATCCCTTTCATGGTCGTAGAAGACACACACGGAGCGTTTGTGGGCATCCCCGAAGGGCACCATGGGATTCTTGGCATTCAACCACTCGCGGCTTTAGGCATTCTCGCGTTCCACAAGGATGGGACGTTGTCCCTGGGGCAAAAAGCAGACCACGATAGTAAATCAGTTCCATTGCTTTTCGCAGGTGAGATGCCTCTCAGTCAGATTGCATACCATGATCAATTGCTTACGGTGACATTCGATATGGGTGCGACCCAAACCACTCTAAATCCATCGTTTGGGAAGCTGCATCCGGAACTCCTCAAAGAGGGTCAGACCGAAGATCACACGATGAACGGCGTCTCTGGGAGCTCGACTCAACGCTCTGTCTCGCTGAAAAATCTCGAGCTGGTTTTTGGACGGAAAGTCGATTTGGCGCCTGCTACCATTCTCCTGAACCAAACGACCGGCTCGAGCGATTACTCCGCCGCAAATCTTGGATACGACTTGATGCAGCAGGCTCGACCGTTCACAATCGACTTTCGCCGCATGCTCATCACATTTCCACCGGCGCAATAATTCCAGTTGCTCACAACGTCGATCATGTTTGGGTAATCACGTCAGGAGCGCTTCTGGATTGACGTCAAATCGCCTATGCACTCAGCGAAAGGGCTTCTGAACGCTTTACTGGCTGCCCGGAAACTTATTTTCGGGCGAAGAATTTCTTCACCGCACTAGTAATCAAAGGTTGGTTGCGCGCATGCCGCCTCACATGTCCCTTCCGCGCTTTTATCAGAGCTCTTCGAGACAACCCCGTTTCGCGCATCAGAACCGACAAAAAAGTCGACTCTAGCTTCGGTACGATGTAACCCGTCTGTTCGGAGTATGGTCTACTTCCTTACACCGACCCCTTACCCCCGCCTTACTCTGATCCGCTCACGCCAGCGCAGGTTCATTCACCGGAATTCGAGTCACTGAAATGACACTGATGTCGTCTTCCTGGCCGAATGTTTGCGCTGCATTTGCAACCTCAGCGGCTGATTCGACGCTGCGCAGCAACTCGTGAACGCGCTCGAAGCCGAATAAGTGGCCATCGGCGTCGGTGGCTTCGGCGATGCCGTCGGAAATCAGCATCAGGCGGTCACCCAGCTCCAAGTGGAAGCGCATTACTGAAGACTCAGCCCCCTCGATCATGCCCAGAGGTAACGCGCCTTCAATCGGAAGTGGTTCCCCGTTCAGATAGGGTGCCACGTGTCCGGCGTTGGCGAGAGTTACTGCGCCGTCTGCTGCGATGCGCATCGCAAGGCATGTCGCTTGTGCGTCACCGCGACCCATCAAGCGCCGGTTCAGGGCGCCGAGCATAGCCTGCGGCTCGTCGTTCGTCTCCGCCGCTGTCCGAATTGCCCCGACCAGTAGCGCAACTTGCATTCCCGCCTTCAGCCCTTTTCCGGTCACGTCTCCGGCGACGATCAGCAGGCTGCCGTCGGTCGAGTGGGGAAGGATCTGAAAGAAGTCGCCACCCACCTCGCGCGCTGGGCGGTACTCGCTTTCGATCACCAGCCCCGGCAGCGTGGTCCGAGCCTCGGGCAAAATTACCTGCTGTACCTCCTGCGCCTGTTTCACATCCAGCGCCATCAGCCGCTGCCGGTGAACGGAACGGAGGAGCCGGTGGAACAGTAGCAGTGCCAGCACTCCGACCAGAAGCAGATACGCCATCTGGGCAAGCGCGACCTTCACGCCAAAAGGAAACCAGGCCATGTGGATATGCAGGACGGCAAGTTCATCCTGAAACATCCCAATGCCCAGCAGCGCGACGGCAGGCAGGACCAGCCAGCCCTCCAGTCCTTCCCGCCGAATCCCCTGGATGACGATCCACGCCAGCAGCGCGAAGAAGAGCAGCCGGACAGAGAGGGAGACCACGTGAAAACCAGCGGCAGCCGGATGCGGAACGAGTCCGAAGAAAAGCTCCTCCCCAATGGCATTCGAGATCATGTACAAGAGAGCCATTCCGCCTGCTGCACGGGGTAACCAAGCCGGTCGTTGCCGCCCGAACCATATCCACCACACCATTACCCAGCCAGCGTTAATCAGTGGAAGCAGTAGGTCGTCTCTTAACAATCGGTTGGTCTGCATGCTCAGGTGCTGCGTCCAGGTATCGAAGGCACCCAGCGCGTAATGAACCGCTTGCAGCAGGAAAACGGCACCCATCCAGAGATAAACGCGGTCGGAGCGGTCAAACAGGATCAGGCTGAAAGCCACCGCCGCCAACAAACCAAACAGGAGCGCTCCGACGACGTAAGGTGCGTACGAGCGGACCAGACCCAGCCAGCGAATTTGATAGCCGGCTGTAACCGCCCCGGCCTCTCCCAGTACCGGAGCCGTGTGGAAGCCCCCCGCGTCGGGGGTATAGGTCGGTGTCGTAGCGTCCATCCACACCCTGAAGGCCACAACCTGGGTGGAACCGCCTGGGTCGCTGCGCGCGAACTCCGGCAACACAAACATCATCGGCTGGGTGTAGTAAGTGGCGGGGGTATTTCCAGTGAAGTCGCCGAAGCTGCCTAGAGGCGTCCCGTTCATGAAAACCTGGTAACCGTCATCCATATCTGGAGGCCCGGCCAGGGCTATCTTCTCTCCGGGTCGCACCTCCAGACGCATCCGCATGCGATACCACGCGTACCCCCAGTACCCGGCGTGGCCCCGAGCTTGCCAGCCCGGAACGTATCCTGTGTATCCGCCAACCGGGTCGAACATCTCCGTCTTCGGCGCAAGCTCCACCGTCTCCCAGCTGGAGTCGTCAAACCCCGGCTGGGCCCACAGCGGTGCGTGGGTCGTGGGATCGACAGGCGAATCACCGACTGTAAATTTCCAGGGACCGTAAAGTGGGACTGCGGACTGGCCAAGCTTGATGTCTGCGATGGCGTGTTCGGCGTGGTCTTGCGGGACGGGCAGTTGGACCTGGGCGGCCTGGGCCCGTGCCCAACCGCAATACCCCAGCCCTAGAATCACGTGAAACGCAATACGAAACCGTCTCGTCACGATCGAACCAACCTTAAGCCGCGCGGGACTCCACACCTAGCAATAGCGAAGGCAATTGACCCTTTGGATCATCGGAAGCGCCTCAATTGTATCTGGTCGCACCGGATTCGAAAGTGGGTAGAGTGCTGCTACGGGACAGACTGGCTCCGAGTTGGTGTCAAACCCGATATTGTATGGAGGTTGCTCTATCCATCGCAGGGAGTGCACTTTTCCCGGCTCCCATACCCTACCCGGCAAGCGGTCTTGCGGCGGGCCGGCACACGGCGTGCGCCACTATACTTACCGTGGATCATGGAATCGAAGGCAGGCACAGGGATTTCGTTCGCGTCGATCGTGGAGTCGCGAGCAGCGGAGATGGATGGCGTGACCACGCACGCGGCGGGACCGGCAGGCGCATTGCCGATCTCGGCCGAGATGCTGTTGGCCGAGCCTTCAGGCAATCTCTTCGGGCTCACGCAGAACGCGGGTATGGGCTGGGAGACGCAGCGGCTTCTCGATCCCGAATTTCTGATTCTCAGCACGCATGGCGGGCTGCGCGCAGAAGATGGAAGTCCAATCGCCCTGGGATTTCATACCGGGCACTGGGAAGTGGGGCTGCTGGTGGCCGAGGCGGCGCGCGAGTTGAAGGCGCTGCGCGCGGTTCCCTTTGCCGGCGCGTGCACCGATCCCTGCGACGGGCGCACCCAGGGCACCACGGGCATGATGGACTCGCTGCCCTATCGGAACGACGCGGCAATGGTGCTGCGGAGACTGATGCGCTCGCTGCCGACGCGCAGAGGCGTGCTGGGTGTGGCGACGTGCGACAAGGGGCTTCCCGCGATGATGATGGCGCTGGCTTCGGCCGGCGAGCTGCCTGCGGTGCTTGTGCCGGGAGGCGTGACGCTGCTGCCGGAGGCTGGCGAAGATGCCGGCAAAGTGCAGACCATTGGCGCGCGCTTCGCGCAGCAGCAGATTACGCTTGAGTACGCCGCCGAGGTGGGTTGCCGCGCCTGCGCCTCGCCCGGCGGCGGATGCCAGTTTCTGGGCACTGCGGCTACTTCGCAGGTAGTGGGCGAAGCACTGGGGTTGTCGCTGCCGCATACGGCGCTTGCGCCGTCGGGCCAGCCGGTGTGGCTCGATGCCGCGAAGCGCTCGGCGCGGGCTCTCGTGCGCCTCGCGCAGCAGGGGATGGGTATACGCGATGTGCTGACGCCGGGCGCGGTTCGCAATGCAATGGTGGTGCACGCGGCCTTTGGCGGATCGACGAACCTGCTGCTGCATCTGCCTGCGGTGGCGTTTTCGGCAGGTTTGCGGCGGCCAACGGTAAACGAGTGGGCGGAGGTGAATCGCGCAACGCCGCGCCTCGTCGACGCGCTGCCGAACGGTCCTAGGGGATTTGCAACCGTGCAGGTCTTTCTCGCCGGCGGCGTGCCTGAAGTGATGCTCGCGCTGCGCGCGGCGGGCCTGCTCGATACCACGGTGAAGACCGTTACGGGCGAAACGCTCGATGCTTCTCTCGACTGGTGGCAGCAGAGCGAGCGCCGGCAGACGCTGCGCCGCCGCCTCAAGGAACTGGACGGCATCGACGCGGAAGAAGTGATCATGACACCCGAGAAGGCGCGATCGCGCGGGCTCTCGTCAACGGTTTGCTTCCCGCTGGGGAACCTTGCGCCCGAGGGCTCGGTGATCAAGTGCACGGCAATGGATCCTTCGTTGATTGGGGAGGACAATGTGTATCGTCATCGAGGGCCGGCGCGAGTCTTCATCACGGAGGAAGATGCGATTCGCGGGATCAAGAGCGGCGCCGTCGGCAAGGGTGACGTGGTGGTGCTGATCTGCAGCGGCCCCAGGGGCGCCGGAATGCAGGAGATTTACCAGATCACGTCGGCCTTGAAGGCGCTCCCCCACTGCAAGCATGTCGCGGTGCTCACCGATGCGCGGTTCAGCGGAGTGTCGACGGGGGCGTGCGTGGGGCACATTTCGCCCGAGGCGCTGGCCGGCGGCCCGGTCGGCAAGGTGCAGGAAGGCGACGTGATCGAGATCGTGATCGACCGCGGCGGGCTCGTCGGTTCGGTTGACCTTGTCGGGGATGCCGATGGCGAATTCGGCGCGGAAGAAGGCACGCGGCGTCTTGTACAGCGTGACGCACGGCCCGATCTGAAACCGCATCCCGCGCTGCCCGCGGACACGCGCCTGTGGGCGGCGCTGGTGCAGGCCAGCGGCGGCGTGTGGGGCGGATGCGTTTACGACACGAATGCCATTGTGGCAAAACTTGAGCCGGAAGCATATTGAGGACGACAGGATCATGAGGCGATCGAACGCATCTTTGCTTTTGTGGGTAATGGCTCTGCTTGCCGGGCTGGCGACTGTTGCCGCATCGCCCAACGTACGCGCCCAGCAGCCGCCGGATGCAAAACCGCAGCTTGTCATTCTCGATACGGACATCGGTGACGACATTGACGACGCTTTTGCCCTGGCCCTTGCGCTGCGCAGTCCTGAACTCAAGATCCTGGGCATCACCACGGCCTTCGGCGACACGGAACTGCGCGCGCGGCTTGTCGATCGTTACCTGGCGGCGGTGGGCAGGACGGACATCCCGGTCGCTGCAGGAGTGTCGACACCGGCGAGCAACGTCTTTACGCAAGCGGCCTATGCCCGGCGCGAGCCCGATCACCAGCATCCCGATGCGGTTGAGTTTCTGCTCGGGCAGATTCGCAGCCACCCGGGCGAAATCACGTTGATCGGCATCGGACCGCTCACCAACGTCGAAGCGGCGATCAAGCGCGATCCGGAGACCTTTCGCAAACTCAGGCGGGTCGTCATCATGGGAGGCAGCGTGCACCGGGGCTATGACACCAAGGATGGCGTGAGCGATAAGCCAGATGCCGAGTGGAACGTCAAGTGCGATCCGGCCGGCGCGAAGGCCCTGCTCGCTTCCGGCGTGCCGGTCTTCATGATGCCGCTCGATTCGACGCAGGTGCATCTTGAGCAAACTGAGCGCGAGGCGATCTTCGCGCATGGCTCGCCGGTGACCGACCAGGTGACGCTGCTCTATCACCAGTGGATGGCGGGCTCGGAGGGGCATTGGGCGACGCCGACACTCTTCGATCCGGTCGCGGTGACCTATACCTTCCGGCCCGATCTCTGCCCGGCGACGCCGATGCGGATCGAGGTCGATGGCGAGGGCTTCACGAGGCCCGTCGAAGGGCAGCCGAATGCCTCTGTGTGCCTCAAATCCGACGAGAAGGGTTTTCTCGAACTGCTGCGCAGCCGCCTGACCAGCGAACCCTGAAGGCGCGATTAGAAGAGCTGCCGCCGGTTGAGCCGCGGATGGCGCCCTAGTGCGTAAGTCCTTCGATCCCATAGCAAACACATGCAGAGCGATTCTTGACACGGCTGGCTTTGAGGAGAAGAATGGCGGGTCATCCAAAACAAGGCGATTTTGAGCCGCTAAGGGGGAGCTGTGAGAAAACTGCAAATGAAGAACTGGGCTGCTGTCGTCGTTCTCGGCGGGGGCTTGACGCTGGCGGGGTGCAAGGCGGCTCCCGAGCTCACTACGGCGGAGGGCCAGCAGCTTATTCAGGCCAAGTACGACCAGGCGGCTCCCGCGGGAGCGACGATCGTGATCGACGACCTGGGCATGCGCCAGGGGGCAACGGC
>JBATYG010000160.1:0-2503 GCA_049673945.1 Occallatibacter sp. | reverse complement strand
TTTTTGTAGCGCGTGATCAACTCGTCCGGGTCCCAGTTCAGCAGGGTCCACTGTGCGCAAAGATCCTTGTATCCGAATCGCGATGGCGGACCGAAATGTTCAAGTTGATATTTGTACTGGCGCTGGTTCTCGATATACATGTTGCGGGCGTACCAGTCCCCGGCTTCGGCGACGCACTGCGGACTCCAGTGAGCCCAAATGCCGAACTTGGCATCCTGGTACCAATCCGGCGCTTCGTACTCAAGCAATGAATCCCAGGTGGGTTTGAACGGACCATCGCCTGCAAGATTGGGGATGGGCGACGTCAAAGGCACATCATCCCAGAGTCCGCCTGCAATCGACTGGGCCGTCGGGTTATAGTTCCATGCCGGAGGTTGCCATGCAGCCTCATCGAGCCGTTCTTCGACGATCTTGCCGTCGCTCAGCCTATAGAAAACTCTCTTCTCCGGCGGCATCGCGCAAAACTGAGCGTAGTCCTGCGTGTATTGATTGAACCCACTTGGCAATCCAGGCTGGCTCTCCTGTGCAGTTCGCCCAGCCGATGGCACCGCTTTCGACGCCGCAGCGATCGCAAGTAGCTTGCAGAAATCTCGTCTTTGCACGAATTCCCCTTTATCCCGGAGCGGGATTCAATGTAGCCCTTTATTCCGGCAAGGCGATTTGACCTTCAATGCGAAACCTTCCGGTAACTACTGGCGCTCCTGTGTTTGGCTGGCCTCCGCCGATGCTGATGGTGTAGTCACCTTGCGCGATGATTGGATTTCCGTCCTCGGTCACGATGCCCAGGTCGCGGTCCTTCAAGTCGAAATGAACCTTCCGGCTCGCGCCCGGTTCAAGATGAACACGCTGGAATCCGCGAAGCGCTACGAGCGGCGCGCCCTTCACAGCAGGGAATTTGAGATAGACCTGCACGACTTCATCTCCTGCGACTTTGCCCGTGTTAGTCACTGTCACATCGGTACTTACTGGCTGCCCCGCGGGCACCGCCTGCGTCGGAACGCTGAGGTCGCTGTACTTGAAGGTCGTATAGCTTAGTCCATAGCCAAACGGATAAAGCGGTTTGCCCGTGAAGTAACGGTAGGTCCGGTTGGCCATCCCGTAATCTTCAAAGTTAGGGAGCTGGCTGACGCCGGTGTAGAAAGTGACTGGAAGCCGCCCTGCAGGATTGTTTTTTCCGTTCAGTGTTTCGGCGACAGCAGCTCCGCCTTCTTCCCCTGGATACCATGCGTCGAGCACAGCGTTGGCATGCTCGTTGATCCAGTTGACGGACAGGGCACTGCCGTTCAGGAGAACCACGGCGAGCGGTTTGTCGGTCGCTGCCACAGCTTCCACCAAGTCTTCTTCCGGCTGGGGCAGATCGATGCTGGTTCGATCTCCGCCAAGAAATCCTGGTTCGCTTACGGGCATCTCTTCACCTTCGAGCTGACTCGTAATTCCCACCACGGCAATTACGGCATCGGCATTTTTTGCAGCGGTAATGGCCTCCTGCGAGGGAGCGCCGCTGTACTTTGCCCAGATCAGCTCAGCATAGGGCTTGCTGTTTCTGGTTCCATAAGAGATCTCGAGGGCGACCTTGTGTCCCTTTTCGAGGTGGACGCGGCCCACGGCCGATGAGAGGCCTCGGGTGCCACCGCCGAACGCCATGGCTACCTGCTTGCCATCAACGGCGAGCCTTCCGAATCCTTCGCAGCGAATGCCGAGGAGGTAGTCTCCTGTTTCGGTGGGTGTCAGGAATCCCGACCACTGCGCGCCAAAGGTCTTCTTCCCGGCAACTTCTGCCGGCAGGCTATCTTCGGTGAGCTTGGCATTGGTTTCCGTACGGCTGACGAGCGGTTTTGTATTCGCTTCCCCAGTCGATGGTCCCCGCCGCATGCCTTCGTTGTAGTCGGCCTTGATGCCTGGTTTGCCATCGGGAGTAGTAAGCAGGCTGTCCGGCACGGAGGTTCCATCGGTGCGCAGGAACTGGGTCCCAGGAACAAACGAGATCGTGGCGTTCGGAAACTCAGCGCGCAGGCCGTCAAGGATGGAAACAATGTGCGTGGGCTGACCGGCGTAGTTTCCAATCAGCGGCTTGGTCTGGTCGGCGAGCGGACCAATTACGGCGATCTTTTTGATCTCCGGTTTGAGCGGAAGTAGGCCGTCATTCTTGAGCAAAACCATGGACTCATTCGCGAGTTTGCGTGCCTGCGCGCGGTGTTCGGCGCTGTCAAGTTCCTTCTCATCGATCTTGGTGTAGGGAACCATATCTGGTGGATCGAACATGCCGAGCCTGATGCGCGCAGTGAACAGGCGGATGAGCGCGGTGTCCAGTGTGCTTTCAGGCAGGTAACCCTGCTGCACCGCGTCGATATAGGCCTTTTCGACGGGCTCTCCATATCTTGAAGTAAAAGTGACGCACTCGTTGTCCATGCCCCTGATCACGGAAATTGCGGCGCCCTGTGCCTGGGTTGGACGATAGCGATGATTCGCTGCGACGTCGCGAACCGCGTCGCAATCTGAAACC
>JBATYG010000159.1:0-15144 GCA_049673945.1 Occallatibacter sp. | reverse complement strand
GATTGGCACCGCAGTGATCGACATGCGGTATGAGAATCCCTTCTACATGGCGGAGGACGCGGGCGCGGCCGATTTGATTGCGGGCGGGCGGCTGCAACTGGGAATCAGCCGCGGATCGCCGGAACAGGTGATCGAGGGCTGGCGGTATTTTGGCTATGCGCCGAAAGAGGGCGAGGACGATGCCGCGATGGGGCGGCGGCACGCGGAGAAGTTTCTGGAGTTGCTGCGCGGGGAGGGATTCGCGCGGCCGAATCCGCGGCCGATGTTTGCCAATCCGCCAGGACTGCTGCGGCTTGAGCCGCACGCGGAAGGGTTGCGCGAGCGCATCTGGTGGGGCGCGGGATCGAATGCGACCGCGGTGTGGGCGGCGAAGCTGGGCATGAATCTGCAGAGTTCCACGCTGAAATTCGACGAGACGGGCGAGGCGTTCCACATCCAGCAGGCCAAGCAGATTCGCGCCTATCGAGCAACGTGGAAGGAAGCGGGACACACGCGCACGCCCCGGGTTTCAGTGAGCCGCAGTATCTTCGCGCTGGTGGACGATCGCGACCGCGTCTATTTTGGCCGGGGAGGCGAGGAGCGGGACACGGTTGGTTTTATCGATGAGACGACACGCGCGGTTTTTGGACGTAGCTATGCGGCCGAGCCGGAAGTGCTGGTTGCGCAACTCAGAAACGACGAAGCGATCGCGGAGGCAGACACGCTGCTGCTCACCGTTCCGAATCAACTGGGTGTCGCCTACAATGCGCACGTGTTGGAGGCGATTCTGACAACTGTGGCACCGGCGCTGGGCTGGCGCTAGGGTGTATCGACCTATAGGGACGAGTGGCGCCGGGAGCCATTTTTTCTCATTTCGAGAAGTCAGGAGTGACGGATACCGGGGCCCCCGCGGACGGGTCTTCGTCCGTGGGGTGGAATACCGGGGCGTATCTTCGCGACGAGCGACAAAGAAATGGGGAAAAATGGCCCCGGCCCGAAGGGTTGCGCCGTATATCCGCCCACACTTCATTGTCGGCCTTGACTGTGGACCCGCCACAGCCGGCGGCCTCCGCTTCGTCTGGACGAATATCCCCTCGCAACGCCGCTCGTCCTATAGGTCGGTACACCCTAGTGAACAGCCGGTTCTGAGGATGGTGGAAGAGACGCGGTGATGAAGTCGACGAGAGTGGTGGCCATGCGCGGGTCGCGGTTGGCGAGCGCGACGATGATATAGCCGCGGCGCGGGAGGATGTGCAGTTCACCGTTGATGCCAGGACTGCCGCCGCCGTGGCCGTAGCCGCCATCGGGCAGGACATAGAAGCCGAGGCCGTAGCCGCTGCCATGGAGGCTCGACTGCGTAGCCTCTTTGAGCAGATCGGGACGCAGGAGCGTGCCTGCCTCGAGCGCCTGGGCGAAGAGAAACAAATCGTGGACGGTGGAGTAGCCACCGCCGGCGGATGTTCCGCTCCAGGGCATGGTGTCGGTGTTGGCGACGAGGCCGTTGGCCGCGCGGGTGTAGCCGATGGCGCGCCCTGCGACATGATCGGCTTCGGGGCGCGCATCGGTGTGCAGCATCCCGGCAGGAAGAAAGACGTGCTTGTGCACGTAATCGTGATAGGCTTCGCCGCTAACGAGCTCGATGATGCGGCCGAGGAGAATGAAGCCGTAGTTTGAGTACTCCATGCGCGTGCCGGGCTCGAAGGCGATGGGCCGATTGCCGAAGAGGCGAACGTAGTCAGCGAGGGTGCGTATTTCACCGCGATGTGCGAAATATTCCGGCGTGAAGATATCACCGGTGCCGCCGGTGTGGCTGAGCAATTCGCGGATTGTGACGCGCACCGCGAGATCGTGGTTGGGATAATCGGGCATCCACGTGACGATGGGCGTATCGAGCGTGAGCTTGCCGTGCTGCACAAGCTGAAGAATGGCCACGGCGGTGAACATCTTGTTCATTGAGCCGATGCAGAATTGGGTGTTGACGGTATTGGGCATCTGACGCTGGGAGTCGGCGGCGCCCCACGCATTTTCAACGACGATCTGCCCGTTGTGCGCGATGAGAGCGGCGCCCGAGTAAGCGTCGGGGCCGGTCATTTTCTTCATGTGCTGATCGAGACGCGCGACGAGCTCGCGATCGCTGGCGGCGGGAGCGATTGCGCCCTGAGGAGGCGGAACGGGGCGTCCACCGATTTTCGCGATCACGAGGGGATCAGTGGAAGCGAGATCCATGGTGGAGAGCGACCAGCTGCCGCGGTTCTCTTTCATAAGCACGACGACGTGGGTTTCAGTGGCTTCTTCAACATGGGAGATGGACATGCCGCCGGTCATCTCGCGCACGCGTAGATCGCTTGCGACGCGCGGCTCAGTGTTCTTTTCGCCCGCCATCTGCCAGAAGGCGGCGATGCGCGCCGGATCGGCTGAATTGAAGGCGTCGAGCCACTGCTTGAAGACGCGCAGAGCGGTGGTCTCAGAAGGCTGGGCCGGCGTTTGCAGAGATACGGCGAAAAGGGAGAGACAGAGCAGGATGGAGATGCGCTTGAGCATGTTGCTTTTATAGTTGACACAGGGGTCCTTGTTAAGTCGATAGTCCGTATATACGATCTCGAAGCGGGATTCGGCGCCGCCCTCCGCTCATTCAGGCGTCGAGTTCCGTGAAATCCGGATCGACATCACGCTCGCTCGTTTGATAGACTTCCTCGCGATTGAAGCGACCGGCGGCCCTTGAGCGCATGGATTGAGAGGTTGGTCATGGCGTCTCCCTCGACGGAAAGAGCGGGCGGGACATCCGATTGGGGATCGGATTTCTTCGGTGCCCTTAATGAAATGCCACCTGAGCCGGTTCATGGAATTGGCCGCGTCCTCGAAACCATGAGCACGCTTCCCGCTTTTCGCGACGCACGCGAATGGGTGCTGCGAAGTCTCAGGATTTCTCAAGGCTCCTCAGTCATTGAGGCGGCTGCGGCAACGCTGCGGCTCTTGGAGGTCTACTGTCGACGGTGGGGACGAAGGGGCGCGTGGTCGGCATCGACCCAACGAAGGCTTTCATCGAAGAGGCACGTGCACGGGCTGAACGACTCGGTGCGTCCAACGCGCGGTTCGAGGTGGGTGACATTCGCGCGATTCCGTCGGCGGATGGCGAGTTCGACGCCACGTTTTGCGACAAGGTGCTGATCCATGCAGGGCCGCCAAGAAAGGCGCTGGCCGAGATGGCGCGCGTGACTCGCAGCGGCGGGCGGGTCGGCGCTGTCGAGTGGCTGCCGTTCTTTGCGATCAGCTCAAGACAGCCTGCGGCCGTTGATGAATTCAACAATATTTTTCGAAAAGCAAGCTATGAATACTTCATCAGCTGCAATCTTGCGCGCCACTTTCACGAGGCCGGACTGAAGGACCTGGAAACCGGAGCCTTTCTGGCTCACACCGATAACCTGGATGCACATCCTGCGTGGCGGGCTTTCCTTTTCGATCAAATGCCGATGTTCATTGCCGGCGGCCTGATCGAGGAAGGACCGGCGCGGGCTTTCCTTGCCGATCTCGAAGATCTCAACCGAAAGAGCAGCTTCAGCGCAAGCTTCCTCGTGCAGGCCGCGGCCAGAACGAAATAGACTGCACGGCATACGGAGCCTGCAGCATGCGAGTATGCGCCGGTGCCATGTCAGCTGAAGGAGAGAACAGGGCGCACCTCGACTCCGCCGAAGCGGGCGACGGGGATTTTCTTTGCGATCTCGATGGCTTCGTCTCTGCTCTGGGCTTCGATGAGAATGAATCCGCAGATGTATTCGTTTGTCTCGATGAATGGGCCATCGGTTACCGAAGGGCTGCCGTCTGTGAAGCGGATGCTGGCTGCGGTGGAGGTAGATTGCAGCGCTTCGGCGGCGATGAAATGTCCCTGAGCCTTGAGCTCCCGGTCGTAGGCCTGGCTCCGGCGGTCGAGTTCGTGCCTTTCTGCTTCGGACATCGCTTTCATGTTCTGCTCATCGAGAAAAACCATGCAGAGAAATTTCACGGGTTGCTCTCCTTGGGGCCATGGGTGGGGGATGGAGTTGAGAAAGGCAGCGGAAAGTTCCCTTCTCTTTTCTACCAGCTATGGAGCCATTCGTCGTCGCGGCCGATGCGGACGCTGGTGTTGAAGAGCTCGCTGAGGCGGGGCTCGGTGAGGAGCTCGGTGCGCAAACCATCGCCGACGATGCGGCCGCCGCGCATGAGGATGACGCGATCGATCTCGGGCAGGATGTCGCCGAGGTGATGGGTGACGAGGACGAGGCCGGTGCCTTCGGCGGCGAGACGGCGCAGGGTGTCACGGAGTTCGCGCTGCGCGGCGAGGTCGAGTGCGTTCGACGGCTCATCGAGAAGAAGCTGGCGCGGACGGTGGACGAGGGCGCGGGCGATGAGGATGCGGCGCTTTTCTCCAGCGGACATTTCGCCGACGAGCTGGGCGGCGAGGTGCGAGGCGTCGATGCGGGCGAGGGCTTCAACGGCGCGGGCGCGCATCTCGTCACTGACGTGGAGATTGGGCCAGAGAGTGGAGGCGGAGAAGAAGCCGGCGATGACGGCATCGAGGCCGGTGGTGACGGCGGTGCGCTCGCCGGGAAGATCGGTGCCCACGACGCCGAAATGGCGGCGAAGCTGCGTGAGATCCCATCGGTCGCGGCCGAAGATGCGGACACGCATGCCGGGTTGACCGATGGGATAGATCTGGCAGGTGATGGTGAGGATGAGCGTGGATTTGCCGCAGCCGTTGGGGCCGAGGATGGCGACATGTTCGCCGGCGCGGATGGTGAGATTGACATCGTGAAGGACGATGCGATCGCCGCGAGCGACGTTGACATTCTGCAGTTCGAGAAACCGATCGAGATCGACGGGGGTGTTTTCAGGGGAAGGGCTCTCTGACATTTGCTTCACATTTGTTAGATTAAATGGGTTGATTCGTGCGCGGACGACGGATCTGGCGATGAGGGCCGCAACCTACCGGATGAGCGATATTTCTGAGTTTGTCATTCCACGGGGTTTTCGTTTTGGCGCGACCCGGGCTGGGCTGAAGAAGAGCGGCCGTCCGGATTTTGCGCTGATTGTGGCCGACGCGCCGGCGAGCGCGGCGGCGGCGTTCACGTCAAATAAAGTCGTTGCGGCTCCGGTGATTCTCGACAGGCAACACCTGAGCGCGACCGGCGGCCGCGTCCGCGTGGTGGCGATCAACGCGGGCAACGCGAACTGCGCGGCGGGGCAGGCGGGGATGGACGCGGCGCAGATGACGTGCGCGGCGATCGCGGCGAAGTTCGGATGCAGGATTGAGGAGGTCTTCCCTTCTTCGACGGGCATTATCGGCGTGCCGCTGCCGGCGCAGCGCGTGGTTGCGGCACTTCCGGAGGTGGCTGCGAAGCTGGGCGCGGAAAGCGATCACTTTCAGGCGGTGGCCGAGGCGATTATCACGACGGACCTGGTGGAGAAGACGGCGTTTGCCCGCTTCGAAACCGTGACGCCGGAGGTGGATGGCCCGGAGAACATCAAGCAGGAAGTGCGCGTGGCCGCAGTGGGCAAGGGCTCGGGAATGATTCATCCGCAGCTTGTGCCGCACGCGACGATGCTGGTGTATGTGATGACGGACGCGGCGGTGTCGCCCGCGGTGCTGGATGGCTATCTGCGCGAGGCGATCGATGTGAGCTTCAACCGCATCTCGGTAGACGGAGACACGTCGACGAACGACACGGTGCTGCTGCTGGCCTCGGGGGCGAGCGGGGTGACGATCGGGCCCGGCAATGCGGCGTTCAAGAGCGCGCTGACGCACGTGTGCACGTCTCTCGCGAAGCAGATTGTTGCCGATGGCGAAGGCGTGAAGCACGTGGTGGAGCTGCACATGGAAGGCGCGGCGTCGGATTCGGACGCGCTGAAGGCGGCCAAGGCAATTGCGCACTCGCCACTGGTGAAGACGGCGTGGGCGGGCAGCGATCCGAACTGGGGACGGCTGATGGCGGCGGTGGGCTACTCGGGTGCGGAGGTCGATCCGGAGCGGATCGATATCTGGTTTGGCGATCTGCGCATCTGCCGCGATGGCGGACGGGCCACGGAGTTTGACGAAGCTGCGGCGCATGCCTATGTGAAGCAGCCCGAGTTTTCGATTCGCATCCAACTGAACCAGGGTACGGGCTCGTGCGTTTTCTGGACGACGGATCTGACGCATGAGTACGTGAGCATCAACGCGGATTATTCGACATAGGGCGAGGGTTGCATTTTGATATCGAAGGAAAAGCTGATTGAGCTGTACTCGGCGATGGTGATGTGCCGCATGATTGGAGAGCACGCGGAGCGCTTGGCGCGGAACGCGAATCTCTCGTCGAGCCTGAACGCGGGACTGGGACGGGAGGCCACCATTGCGGGGATTGCGGTGGACCTGCGGCCGGAGGATACGCTTGAGACAACGCGCCAGGCCTTCGTATCGAATTTTGTGAAGGGCATGCCGCTGAATGTGCTGCTTGCGGGTGCGGCGCGGTCGTCGAATGGCAACGGGCATGCTGGAAGCGCATGTGCGGCGGCGAAGGAACACAAGGCAGCGAAGGACGGAAGAATTGCGATTGCCTATTGCGACGCGGAATTAACCGATCGCGGGCAGTGGCGCAAGGACCTGAACGCGGCAGGTCGTGAGGATCTGCCGGTGATTTTTGTGCGGCATCGCGTGGTGAACGGCGCGGAGACCTTGAAGGCGAAGCGGCAACCAAAGCGCGCGGCACTACCAGAGGCGCTGGAGTTTGGCGTGCCGGTGATCTATGTAGATAGCGATGACGTGGTGGCAGTGTACCGGGTGGCGAGCGAGTCGATTGCGCGGGCGCGGCAGAGGCGCGGCGCAACCCTGATTGACTGCATTGCCAACCGCGCGGCGAGCGAAGAACGCGCGGGGGCAGGGGCGAATGACGTTGCCGATCCGATTGCGATCATGGAGCGCCACCTGGCGAGGAACGGGCTTTTCAATCGCGGGTTGAGGAAGAAGATTACCGAGGGATTCGGGCCCCAACTCGAGAAGGCAACCCAGGCGCTGGGCGCCGCAATCCAACAGTAAAACCAATTGCGTTCTGTTTCGGCGCACGCTTCATTTCCTCCTGGGACCGTGCAAACACTGGAACCGCACGAGCAGAAGTTCATACCAGGAAGCGATCTGGATTGAGCCATCTGGCGCGAAGCCGGATGGTAGAGTGAGGGTATGAATCTCGGCAAGTGGGTGGCTGTGTCTCCCGCAGTGCGGTGCGCGATTTTGCTGGCGGGCGCAGGCGTGCTTTGTGTGAGCATGCTGGGCGCGGAGATGCCGCCGGCGGCGGACGGCACAGGCAAGACGCACGACCCGAGCAGACCGATTCCACAATGCGAGCCGTCGCAGCTTGGTTCCCCCTACATCCCACTCGACAGCTGGGTTTATCCGGCGATGCTGCGGCTCTACAGCCTGGGATTTGTGGACCACGTGTTTCTGAATCTGCGGCCGTGGACGCGGGCGAGCGTGAGCAACATGCTGGACCAGGTGGGCGCGAAGATTGATGACGCGGATGAGAGCGCAGCTTCAGACCAGGCGCAGGACATTTACGAAGCATTGTCACGCGAGCTGAACCTGGACGCGCAAGGGCCGTGCAGTGCGCTGCGGGGCATGGGCCGAGTGGAATCGACGTACACGATGATTCGCGGCGTAAGCGGCACGACGCTGAATGACAGCTTTCATCTTGGGCAGAGCATTGTGAACGATTACGGGCGGCCCGTGCAGGGCGGGTTCAACAACTACACGGGGGCGAGCGGCTATGCGGTGCTGGGCAGATTTACGCTGTATGCGCGAGGCGAGTTTCAGTTTGCGCCCTCGGCGACGGGTTATTCCCTGCCCCTGTCTCAACTGCTCTCAAATATCGATGGGGTGACGTTCATCAACCCGGTTACGGGGCTGCCGTATAACCAGGCGACGATTCCGATGGGGCCGATTGACTCGACGGCGCGGGGGCGGTGGCTGGAGGCGTACGCGTCGGCGCACCTGTGGAACCACGAGATCTCGTTCGGCAAACAAGATGTGTGGATGAGCCCGGGGCTCGGCGAGAGCTTTGCCTACTCGAACAACGCAGAGAATATCTATTCGTTCCGTATCAATCGCATTGAACCGCTGCGCATTCCACTGCTCTCGTACCTGACGGGACCGTTTCGCTATGACTTTCTGGTGGGATCGCTGAAGGGGCACACGTCGCCGAATGAGCCGTGGGTGCATGCGGAGAAGCTCAGCTTCAGGCCGACGCCGAATCTTGAGTTCGGCTTTGAGCGCACGGTGATCTGGGGCGGCAAGGATCATGAGCCGATTACGCTGCATACCTTTCTGAAGAGCTTCTTCAGCTTCTCTGCGCCGAACGCTGAGGTAAAGAACAGCCCGGAGGATCCGGGAGCACGGTTCGGGCAGTTTGATTTCTCGTACCGGTTGCCGTTCGTGCGCAACTGGCTGACGCTCTACTCCGACTCGGAGGTGCATGACGATATCTCGGCGGTTGATGCGCCGCGGCGCGCGGGATGGTGGCCGGGGCTGTTTCTCTCGCATATGCCGGGAGCGCCGAAGCTGGACCTGCGCGTGGAGGGCGGCTATACCGATCCGCCGGTTTCAACCAGCAACGACGGCCGCTTCATGTACTGGGAGACGATCCAGAGGCAGGGATACACGAATAACGGGCAGATCTTTGGCGCGTGGGTGGGGCGCGAAGGCAAGGGCGGCCAGGCGTGGCTGACCTATCACCTGAGCGGCAACGAGTGGATCCAGGCAGGCTACCGGAACCAGAAAGTGGCGAAGGATTTTATTCCGGGCGGCACGACCTTGAACGAAGGAAGCGTGCAGGTGTTGAAGAGGCTGGGAAGCGACCTGGAGCTGAACGGCACCTTTGCCTACCAGACGTGGAAGGCGCCGGTCTACAACCTGGGAGTGCCAGTGTATCCAACGCCGAGCCACGGAGTAACTCTTACAACGATCAAGCTGACGTGGTACCCGGAGCGGAAGGTCAGCTTCTAGGAGCAGCTGGTAGCTACTAGCTAGAGGCTCTGGGCGAAGGTACCCTGTGTTTTGGCGTCGATGGAGATGGTGTCCGGGTCGACGATGGGGACGACGTGGCGGGAGCCGCACGAGCTGCAGCCCCAGTGCCCCTCAAGAAAATACCAGATGAAGTAGAGAACGCCTGGGACGATGAAGAAGGCGAGCAGGAGAAGGCCCTTCTTCGCAGAGCCGCTGCGCATGTAGCGCTTGAGGCCGATTGACTGGCAATGCGTACAGCAGACTGCTTCACTCACGTGAGCCTCCAGAACTTGCAGTCTACTGGGGCCGTGTGGAGCTTCAATGACACTTTGGGGTGGGGGTAATAGATACTTAGGGGTCAGGAACCGCAGATTGGGGGGTCGGGAAAGTCGCGACCCAAAGATGAGGCCGGCCTATTTGGCGCGGGGGTGGGTGCGGTCGTAGACGCCTTCGAGCTGGGTGGTGGTGAGCTGGGTGTAGCGCTGGGTGGTGGAGAGGCGCTCGTGGCCGAGGAGTTCCTGAATGGCGCGGAGGTCGGCGCCTTCTTCGAGCAGATGGGTCCCGAAGGCGTGGCGCAGGGTGTGGGGGTGCACGTCAGAGGAGAGGCCGCGGAGGATGGCGATGCGCTTGACGATGCGTGCGACGCTGCGGGTGGTGAGGCGGCCTTCTCCGCCGGGGTGCGCGAGGCCACGCAACTGCAGATTGATGAAGACAGCTGGAGAGGTGCGGCCGGTGGCGGCGAGGCGGGCATCGCGTTCGGCGAGGTAGGCGCGAAGAGCGAGGGCAGCGGCATCGCCGAGGGGCACAAGACGCTGCTTCTGCCCTTTGCCACGGACGAGGATGGCGTCGTTGGCCCAGTGGATGTCATTGAGGTTGAGGCCGGTGAGTTCGGCGTTGCGGATGCCGCAGCCGTAGAGGAGCTCCAGGATGGCCTTGTCGCGGGCGGGCCAACTTGCGGCGTCATCGCCGACGGTGTCGACGACGCGATTCATCTGCTCGATGGACGGAACGCGGGGCAGGTGCCGGGGCAGTTTCGGTGTGGAGACGAGCGATGCGGTGTTGTGCTCGACGTGGCCGGCGCGGGCCAGCCACTTGAACCAGCTGCGAATGGCTGCGAGGGCGCGCGCGGCGGAAGCGCGGGTGAGTCCGCGATCGTAGAGTGTGGCGAGGTAAGCACGAATCTGCGTGTGCTCTATTTTTGCAGCGTCGCGGGCGCGGGCATGGTGTTTCGCCATCCACGCGGTGAAGCCGTAGAGTTCGCGCTGGTAGGCGCGGAGGGTGTGCGCGGAGGCGCCGCGCTCGTTGGCGAGCATGTGCAGGTATTCCGAGACGAGATGACCGAGTTCGGTGGGAGCGGGCGCGGGCCGGGCCGTGCTCATGCGGGCTCCTTTGCGGATTGAGGCAGGACGGGCGGCATATCGGCGACGGTGACTCCGCCGCGGGAGACGATACGGAGACCGTTTGAGTGGCGCGGTGCGGGCGATGTTGCGGCGGGTGCGTCCTCGGTGCGCGCTTTGGCACGCGGGTGGTGCTTGCTGTGCACCTGTTTGAGGCGGCCGAGGGCGAGGTGGGTGTAGACCTGCGTGGTGGCGATGTCGGCGTGGCCGAGGAGGGTCTGCACGCTGCGCAGGTCCGCTCCATGCTCGACCATGTGCGTGGCGCAACTGTGGCGCAGGCGATGGGGGCTGGCGGATGGGTTGACAGCCTTGACGAGATGCCATATCCACTGGCGGGTGAGCGGCGCGCCGCGCAGAGAGAGGAAGAGACGCGCGGCATCGTGGCGCGTGCTTTTGCGCGTGCCGATGCGGGCCAGATGCGGACGGCCTTCGCGCAGGTAGGATTCGAGCGCTTTGACGGCAGGATCGCCAAGGGGGACGATGCGCTCCTTGTCGCCTTTGCCGCGCACCTGGACACGGCCGGCGTCGAGCGACAGGTCTCCAGTGGAGAGCGCCGTGAGCTCGGAGACGCGGAGACCGCCGGCATAGAGCAGCTCGAGGATGGCGCGATCGCGAAAGGCCGTGGCGCGCGCCTTGGGATGCGCGGCGGCCATGTTGGCACGCTCAAGCATCTCGCTGACTTCAGGCTCGGCGAGGGATTTGGGCAGGACCTTCCAGGCTTTGGGCGATTCGATGTTGACGGTGGGATCGTGGTGGATGCGGCGATCGAGGAGAAGCCACTTGTAAAAGCCGCGAAGGCAACTGAGCTTGCGCGCGGCGGAGCGGGACTCGACGGCGTTGGCGCGAAGGTTTTCGAGAAAGGCGGAGACGTCCTGCTGCGTGGCATTGAGGAGCGTGCCATGGCGCTTCTCAAGAAATTCGGAGAAGGTCTTCAGGTCGCCGTCGTAGGCTTCGCAGGTGAGAGGACGCAGGCCCTTTTCTACGCGAAGGTAGACCTGATAGCTCTGAAGCAACTGGAGATTGTTAGGGACCCGCACAGATTTGATTATCTGTGGGGAGCAATCGGGTTGTGGTTTCGGGAATCGGTAACCGTACCACGTTCATCAAGGACTCAAGAGCAACAACAAGGACTCAAGAACAACAACATGATTCTTGATACACATTGAGCAGGAATGCTGGATCCGGGCGGTACCTTAACGTGCAAAGACAGGGGTGCGTGGAAGACAATAGAGTTGGCATATTTTTGAGTGAATCGAGGAAAGCTTGGCACTGACCGAGATGCAGGAGACCCGATGGACCGCGGATGAATTTGCGCGGCGGGTAATGGAAAGCAAGCCGCGGGTTGCGGTGTTCGATTGCGATGGAACGATGTGGGGCGGCGACGCAGGCAGCGGGTTTATGACGTGGACGCTGGAACAGGGACTGGTTTCGCGCTCGACGAGCGACTGGGTGGACACGCGGTATCGCGGATACCTGGCAGGCCAGGTGAGCGAGCTGGAAATCTGCGGGGAGATGGTGCAGATGTACGCGGGCCTGCATGAAGACGAGATGCGCGCGGCGGCGAGCCGGTATGTTGAGGAGTTTGTACGGCCGCGCGTGTTTGCAGAGATCGCATCGCTGATTGACTCGCTGCGCAACGCCGGCGTGACGCTGTGGGCGGTGAGCTCGACGAACAAATGGATCGTGACCGAAGGCGTGCGGCCGTTCGGGATCCCGGCAGAGCGCATTCTGGCTGCGGAAGTGGCCGTGGAAAGTGGGATCATCACGAGCAAGCTGGTGGATGTGCCAACGGATGAAGGCAAGGCGAAGGCGCTGAAGCGCGTGGGACTGGCGAAACCGGATGCGGTGTTTGGGAACTCGATTCACGACCTGGCGATGCTGGAGATGGCGGCGCATCCTTTCCCGGTGAACCCATCGCCTGCGCTGAAAGAAGCGGCGGCGAAGAAGGGCTGGGGCTACTTCGTGCCGAAGGCGGCTGAAGGCGCGGAGCCGAGCGTCGGCGGCGAGTGATCGGGGCGGCTGACGGTGCAATGCGGAATCGCCGGAGAATGGATTGCGGTGTGATGCGGTGAGCCGGGTTCGAACCCGGCTGTGCCCTGCGCGGACAGGTACACTAATACGGTGGATGGCGCTCAAGCGAATTCCAGTTCACGGCCGGGAGCACTTCGTTTTGTAGCGGCCGCGTTGATTGTTCGAGCCGGCGAGATTCTGATCTGCCAGCGCAGACCGGATCAGCCGATGGCGCTGCAGTGGGAGTTCCCCGGAGGCAAGATCGAGCCGGGTGAGAGCCCGGAGCAGGCGTTGAAGCGCGAACTCGACGAAGAGCTGGGCATCACGGCAGAGATCGGCGCGCGGGTCACGCACATACGGCACAACTATCGGCATGGTGGCGCGGTGGATTTGCAGTTCTTCACGGTGCAGCGGTTTGAGGGCGAGCTGGATAACCGCATCTTTCAGCAGGTGAAGTGGGTGAAGCTGGAAGAACTGCCGCAATATGACTTTCTGGCGGCAGACCGCGACCTGATCAAGGACCTGGCGGCGGGAAAGCTGCTGTAAGGGTTTCGTGCTGATTGGAGCTGCGTGAAAATGCAGATCCTTCGCTTACCATCCCCAGGCTGAAGAAAACGCCTTGGGCCCCGTTAACTCAGGATGACACGAAGTCGGGTGAGATTCGTGCTTTCCCAGGTCCGAGAACCCGGACCTGGGGCACCCGTTTTCGTGTGGCGTGAATCATCCAATTCTTCTGAAAACGCGGATCAGTGGCCTGGGATCAGGCTCCAGAGCATGACGAAGGTCATGCCGATGACGATGATGCTGGTGCTCCAGGCGATGACGGTCCAAAGGCGGGAGTTCTTGTGTTCGCCCATGAGGTCGTGGCGATTGATGAGCAGGAGCATGAGGATGATGACGACGGGAAGCAGGATTCCGTTGAGGACCTGGGAGAGGATGGCGAAGCTGATGAGCTCTTTTTCGGGGAGAACGAGCACGGTGATGGCTCCGCCAACGATGAGCAGGGAGTAGAGCCAGTAGAAGAAGGGGGCTTCTTTGAAGCTCTTGTCGACGCCAGACTCAAGGCCGAGGCCTTCGCAGACGGTGTAGGCGGTGGAGAGAGGCAGGATGGAGGCGGCGAAGAGCGAGGCGTTGAAGAGTCCGAAGGCGAAGAGGAGGAAGGCGTAGTCGCCGGCGAGGGGGCGCATGGCTTCAGCGGCGTCGGACGCGACCTGAATGGCGCCCATGCCGTGGGTGTAAAGAGTGGCGGCGCAGGCGACGACGATGAACCAGGCAACAATGTCGGTAAAGAGGCTGCCAACGACGACGTCGAGGCGAGAGGCGGGATAGTCCTTGACGCGGATTCCCTTCTCGACGATGGAGGATTGCAGGTAGAACTGCATCCACGGCGCGATGGTGGTGCCGACGATGCCGATGGCGGTGTAGACGTAGAGCTTGTCGTGCCAGACGGAGCGAGGCGGCAGGCGGACGGTGGCGAGCAGAGCGCTGTGCCAGCTGGGCTGCGAGAGGACGCCGGCGAAGATGTAAGCGATGTAGACGAGCGAGGCGAGAAGAAAGATTTTCTCGGTGCTTTTATAGTCGCCGCGGACGACGAGGAACCAGACGAGGGCAGCACAGATGGGGACGGAGATGAACTCCGAGACATGGAAGAGGTGAAGCGAGCCGGCGATGCCGATGAACTCCGTGACGACGTTGGTGTAGTTGATGATGACGAGCAGGACCATGAGCACGAAGGTGATGCGGAGACCGAACTCTTCGCGGATGAGGTCGCTGAGGCCCTTGCCGGTGACGACGCCCATGCGGGCGCACATCTCCTGGGTGACGATGAGGGCGATGGTGATAGGGAGCATGGTCCAGAGGAGCGCATAGCCGTATTGCGCGCCTGCCTGGGAGTAGGTGAAGATGCCGCCTGAGTCGTTATCGACGTTGGCGGTGATGAAGCCGGGACCAAGCACGGCGAGGAACATGAGTATCCGGATTCGCCAGCGCTTCCACATCCCTGCGGGTTCCTTGTTTGGATTCCATTGCAGTGTTCACAACGAACATAACAGGGGAAGCGGGGGTGCGGAAATGCCGGTGGTCAGGGACCGGGATCAGGTCAGTTGAAAATCCGAATTTGTGGTGATTGATGCCTCGCGCGATGCGGGGTGAGTCGCTCGCGATCATAGAGGTGTGATAAAACGGGCCGGCGAATGTTTCAGGCGAGGAGAGAGGAATGGATTTGAGAGAGACACGGGCGACGACGCGGCGCAGGGTGCTGGGCAACATGGCGGCGGTGGCAGGCGCATCGACGCTGCTGGGCGCGGGAACGATGGCGGGCGGCGCGGAACCTCCCGCGGAAGGGAACGCGGCAACACCGGAGGAGTTGTTTGCGCCGGCGCGTCTGCGGGAGTACAAGGCGCGGCGATCGTCGAGCTGGGATCGCACGGGTGGCAATGCCGATGCGGTAGCGGTGGAAGCGGGCAAGGATGCAGTGATTCTGGATGTGACGGGTGCGGGAGTGGTGACGCACGTGTGGTTCACGATCAATTCGCGGGACCCGTCGCATCTGAAAAACCTGGTGCTGCGCGCGTGGTGGGATGGCGAGCGGACTCCGTCGGTGGAAGCGCCGATCGGAGATTTTTTTGGGCTGGGTCTGGGCGAGTATTCCACGTACCAATCGGCGCTGTTGGCGGTGGCGCCGATGAAGGCGCTGAATTCGTATTTCAAGATGCCGTTTGCGAACGGGGCACGGATGACGGTGACCAATGAAGG
>JBATYG010000158.1:0-5784 GCA_049673945.1 Occallatibacter sp. | reverse complement strand
AATGCAGAGCAGCCATCGGTTGCGATCACGCGGGCGGAGAATGCGGCTTCCACGGTGACAAGCGATGTGGAGGTGGCGCAGGCGCGCGCCGCTTATGCAGCGGCATCGCAGGATTTGGCGAGCGCGTCGGCGAAGCTAGCCGAAGCGGAGGCCGTTCGCGCGCGCGATGATGCCGACCTCGCGCGTTACGAAGAGCTCTTCAAAGATGGGACGGTTTCGCGGCAGGAATATGAACGTGCAGTCGCGGCCGGCCATTCAGCTGATGCGAGCGCGGTGGCGGCGAAGGCGAACGTTGACTCTGCCGAGAAGGTGATGGAGCAGCGCAAGGCGGAGATCGATGCGCAGACGGCACATCGCCAGCAGGTGATGCAGACAGCGCCTCGGCAGCTTTCGATTCGCGAGGCAAATCTGGCCACTGCACAGGCAAACGTTGAAATTGCCGCAGCGCAGCTCAAGAAGGCCGCGCTGAACGTGAGCTTCTGCCATATTGTTGCGCCGGTAAAAGGAATCGTGACCCAACGTAGCGCGGAGATAGGCAACCGTGTGAGCGAGGCTCAGCCGTTGATGATGATCGTTGCGACCGGCGACACGTGGGTGACGGCTAACTTTAAAGAGACGCAGCTCGCAAAGATGTATGAGGGCCAGCGGACCAGGGTTCACGTCGATGCGCTGAAGAAGGACTTTGATGGAATTGTCGAAGGCATCCCGGCGATCACGGGCGCCCGCAGCAGCGTGCTTCCGCCTGAGAATGCGACCGGCAATTACATCAAGGTAGTGCAACGCATGCCGGTGCGCATCCGCCTGAGCCCGAACCAGGACGGGCTGGAGCGGCTGCGTCCGGGCATGTCGGTTGAGGCGACGGTATGGGTCAGATAAGCTCGACGGCGCCGCGCATTAACCCATGGGTCGTTGCCATGACGGTGACGCTGGCGACAGTCATGGAGGTGCTGGATACCTCGATTGCCAATGTGGCGCTGCCGCACATTGCCGGCAGCCTGGGCGCTACGGCAGACGAGAGCACCTGGGTGCTGACGAGCTACCTGGTGTCGAATGCAATTATTCTGCCGATGAGCGGGTGGCTTTCGACCAAGCTTGGCCGCAAGCGCTTCTACATGCTGTGCGTGGTGGTGTTCACGCTGAGCTCGATGCTATGCGGTGTGGCGGCGAGCCTGCCGATGCTGATTCTCTTCAGGGTGATGCAGGGGCTGGGCGGCGGAGGGCTAGGGCCGAGTGAGCAGGCGATACTGGCCGATACGTTCACACCCGAGCAGCGGAATATGGGCTTCGCGATTTACGGCATGGCGGTGGTGGTGGCGCCTGCGATCGGCCCAACGCTGGGCGGGTGGATCACGGACAACTTCAGCTGGCACTGGATCTTTTTTATCAACGTTCCCATCGGCATTGCTTCGCTGTTCCTGACTCACCGGCTGGTGCATGATCCGCCGCATGTGATCGAGGCGCGCGCGAAGCGGGGCGAACGCACGGATTATTTTGGCATCGGCAGCATCATCATTGGCGTGGGCTGCCTGCAGTATGTGCTGGATAAAGGCGAGCAGCTCGAGTGGTTTGACTCGACACTGATTTGCATGACTGCGGCTATCGCGGGTGTAGCGCTTGTTGCTATGATCTGGCGGGAGTGGACGCATCCGCATCCGGTGATTGAACTGCAGTTGCTCAAGAACCGCAATTTCGGGGCATCGGCACTTTCAAATTTCACCCTGGGTATGGTTCTGAACGGTTCGACGATCTTGATTCCGCAATTTCTGCAACTGCAGCTTGGCTACTCTGCCGAGCAGGCCGGGTGGGTTTTGTCTCCCGGCGGCGTAGCTCTGGCGTTGCTGATGCCGGTGGCGGGAATCCTGGGAAGTAAGTTCGACCCGCGGAAGGTGATTGCCGTAGGATTTCTGTTGACCTCGGCAAGCATGTTCTGGATGATGCGTATCTCGCCCAATGTGGACTTCGCGCATGTGATGTGGCTGCGCGTCTTCCAGGTAGTGGGGCTGCCGCTGATTTTTATCCCGATCAGCACGCTGGCGTACGTGGGCATGCGGAAGGACCAGAACAACCAGGTCTCGGGTATCAGCAATTTTGCGCGCAATCTTGGCGGCGCAATCGGGGTATCGTTCCTCACGTCTTACCTGGCACGGCACAGGCAGATCAGCCGCGTGGATCTCGTATCGCATCTGCACCGCGGGAATTTCTTCGTCGATCGGTCTCTCGCGGACCTGCGCAGCTCGGCGATTCTGACGGGAAGCAGCGTTGCCGATGCGGGCCAGAAATCGCTGGCGCAGCTGCAGCAGCTTGTGGATGCACAGGCGAACGTGCTGGCGTTTATCAGCGCATTTTTTGTGCTGGGCGTAATTGTTCTGCTGCTGGTTCCACTTCCATTTCTAATGAGGCGGCCTTCGCCGGAAGAGATGGCGGCTTCAGCGGGCATGCATTAAGAGGAGCCTTTGCGGGTTTGAGAAGGCGTTTTTAAACGGGGGTTGTTCAACTGCAGTTGGGAGGCATCTGGTTTGATGAAAAACCGCATCGTTTACATGGCCGCGCTCGCGACCTTACTCTTCGCGGCTACTGCGGCGCTGGCCCAGTTTCCGGGAATGCCGAAGCCGAAGCATTATCCGTGGTCTGACGCGAGCCTTTCGCCGGATCAGCGTGCCGACCTGGTGCTTAAAGAGATGACGCTGGACGAAAAGGTCTCCTTGTTGCACGGGCAGGGGATGCCATTCTTTTCTACGGGCGTGTCGGAATCGAATGGTGGCGCGGGATATACGAATTCGATTCCGCGGCTGGGGATCCCGGCGATCCAGATGGCGGACTCGGCCTATGGTGTAACGCGCGGCGCGGCGGCGGGCAGGTATTCGACAGCGCTGCCGAATAACCTCGGGGCAGCCTCGTCATGGGATCCGGATGCGGCGTACGCCTATGGCCAGTTGATCGGGCGGGAGCTGCGCGACGAGGGCTACACCATGACGCTGGGTGGTGGCGTGAACCTGCCGCGCGAACCGCGCGACGGGCGCACCTTCGAGTACATGGGCGAAGATCCGCTGCTGGCGGGAACGCTGGATGGCTACGTGGAGAAGGGTGTGCAGTCACAGAACGTGATCGGCGACCTGAAGCACTACGCGATCAACGATCAGGAGAGCGGACGCAACGCGGTGAACGCGAATATCGACAAGCGAGCGATGCGCGAAACCGACCTGCGCGCCTTTGAAATTGCCCTGGGCATTTCAGATGCCGGGGGCGTGATGTGCTCGTATAACCGCGTGAACGGCGACTTTGCCTGCGAGAATAGCTACCTCCTGTCAGATGTGCTGAAGAAGGATTTCAAGTTCAAGGGCTTCGTGCTTTCAGACTGGGGCGGCACGCACTCGACCGTGAAGGCCTCGCACGCGGGCCTGGACATGGAACAGCCGGACAAGTCGTTCTTTGGCGACGCACTGAAAAAGGCCGTGGAGAGCGGAGAGGTTTCGCAGGACGAGCTGAATGACCACGTGCATCGCATTCTGCGCACAATGTTCGCGTATGGGCTGTTCGATCATCCGGTGAGGAAGCAGGTCCCGGATGTGGAGGGCGGCTACAAAGTAGCGCAAAAGATGGCCGAGAAGAGCATTGTGCTGCTCAAGAATGAGCGCAATGTGCTTCCGCTGGCGGAGAATGTGCGCTCGGTGGTGCTTGATTGGCGGACATGCCGATGTAGGCGTGCTGAGCGGCGGCGGGTCCGCGCAGGTCGATCCTCCAGGTGGTTCACCGGTGCCGCCGCCTCCGCCGGGCACGGGTATGCTTGCGGCCTTTCTGCGGCCTGCGTGGATGCCGAGCTCGCCGCTGCACGCATTGAGCGCGGCGATGCCTTCGACGAAGGTCTCTTACATCTCGGGGGACGATCTGGCAGCTGCGACGTCTGCGGCGAAGTCGGCCGATGTGGCGATTGTCTTTGCATACCAGTGGGAGTCAGAGGGGTCGGATCTGCCAACGCTCGATCTTGCCGCAGAGCAGAACAAGCTGATCGAGACGGTGGCGGCCGCTAATCCGAAGACGATTGTGGTGCTGGAAACGGGCAGCCCGGCTACGATGCCGTGGGCCGACAAGGTTGCGGGCATCGTGGAGGCCTGGTATCCGGGCATTCGCGGCGCCGAAGCGCTGGCGCAGATTCTGACCGGATCGGTAAACCCGACGGGCAAGCTGGCGATTACCTTTCCAAAAAGCGACGCGGATCTGCCGCATCCGGAGCTGGTGCTGCCGCCGCCGGAGTCCGAGCCGAACTTCCGCGCACCGGGCGCGGACATTTCAAACATCATGAGCATGATGGCCAAAGGATTTCCGCCCTTCCAGACCCACTATGACGAAGGGCTGAAGGTCGGCTACAAGTGGTACGACGCGGAGAAGAAAGCAGTGCTCTTCCCGTTTGGATACGGGCTCTCGTACACGACGTACGCATATTCGAAGCTGTCGGTGAAGGAGGGCGACCCGACGACCATTTCATTCACTGTGAAGAACACGGGCAAGCGCGCCGGCACCGAGATTGCAGAAGTGTATGCGTCGCTGCCGGAGGCTGCCGGGGAGCCGCCGAAGCGGCTTGTGGGCTGGGCTCGCGTTGAACTTGGGCCAGGCGAGTCGAAGGAGGTTTCTGTTCCGGTGCCGAGCGATCACCTGACGATTTACGACGAGGCCTCTGACTCGTGGAAGCTGGTGCCTGGCAACTACGTGATCCGGGTCGGCGGATCGTCGCAGAGTCTGCCGCTGGAGCACACGATTGCGTTTAAGGAATGAGGAGTGGCCTGTCCGGGGCGATGTCCGCCGGGCAGGCGCGCTTTTCAAGCGCAGGTCATACCATTGCGGAGCCGCTGGATCAAAAGAAAGCGATCCGCTGCCGCTGTAACTGTTAACACACCCGAAAGGTAAATCGATGAAAAAGCTCATTGCATCCTCAACCCTGCTCTTTGCCTGTTCTGCCTTTGCGGCCGGCGCGCCAAGCCTCACGGGGGACTGGTCGGTCCACAACAGCATCGCGGGAAATGAAACCGATCAACCCTGCACCTTTACCCAGAAAGACAATGCGATTTCAGGAACGTGCAAGTCGTCAGAGGGCAAGGACCTTCCCGTGACCGGCACCGTCGACGGGAACAAGGTGACCTGGAAATACGATTCGGAGTACAACGGCAGCCCGCTGACGCTCGTCTACACCGCAACGCTCGATGACTCCGGCAAGATTGCGGGCAGCGTGGAAGTGCAGCCCTTTGGAGTGACCGGAGATTTCACCGCGGCTCCAGCAAAGACCGCGGACAAGTAGGAACCAGCTCACAACGACGCGCATTCGGGCAAAGAGACAAGCCCTGGTGCGCGTTGCTTTTTTGGGTGGCCGGAGCAAGCGGCTGCGGCGCGCCTCATCGTGACGGAATAGGATGGACAAGTCACACCTTCATTTGCCCGAGTTGTTTGTAACAAGGAGATTGTCCATGCGGAGAATTGTGTCGAGAATGGCTCTCACAGTTGCGCTGGTTGTGATTGCTGCTTTGGGACCGCAGGCGCTGGCCAAAAGCGCTACGAGAGAGACGCTGAATGCCGATGCGGGCTGGAAATTTCTGCTGGGCGATCCGGCTGGCGCCGAAAGCACCTCGTTTGACGATGCGGGCTGGACGAAGGTGGATTTGCCGCATGACTGGAGCATTGCCGGGCCGATCGACCAGAAGAACCCGACAGCAGGAGGCGGAGGATTTTTCCCGGCCGGCATCGGATGGTATCGCAAGAGCTTCACGGCTCCGGCGGAGTGGACAGGGAAGCTCG
>JBATYG010000157.1:0-10012 GCA_049673945.1 Occallatibacter sp. | reverse complement strand
CACCAATATTCTGCAGCACTCGCCCCCTTTGCGGGTGGGCAAAAAGAACGTAATCAAGCAGCGACACGAGTGGAGCGCCCTGGCCGCCGGCAAGCATATCTGCCGGACGAAAATTTGACACCACCGGCAGATGGACCGCGGCAGCAATCGCCGCTGCCTCACCTGCCTGCCACGTGCAGGAGAACCTGCGCCCAGCGTAGGAGGCTGGCCGCGCCTGGTGGTAGAGCGTCTGCCCATGGCACCCGACAAGATCAACTTTGACGCGGTGACGCTTGAGCGTCGCCTCTATGGCCTCGGCATAGGCAAGTCCAAGGCGCCAGTTGAGCCGGCCAAGCTCGGCTGTTGGCGTGCGCTCTGCGTTCATTGCCGCCAGAACGGCACGCCGCAGCACGGCAGGGTAAGGAACGCCCTCGTGTGCAATGAGAGAAAGCTTCGGCCGCAATTTCCCCGGCGCAATCCGCACGACGGCGACATCGATGCCATCGGCTGAGGTGCCGCTCATGATGCCGGCGACTGTCATGGGCTTCGCGCTCACGAGATCTCCGCCGGCGCCGCGGTGCGCGCCTCTGCGACCACTGTGTCTCGGTGGACCGCGGCAGTAGCCGTGACCGTGTCGCTAAAACGCAGAATGCGTTCGCGGAGCGCATCAAGCTGCTTGGCGTTAAGCGCCGGACTCACTTTACCGGTGTAGAGCCTTGCCCGCTTGCGCGCTGTCTCGCGCGCCACGGCAAGCAGGAGCTTCCTGAAGACCGCCGAGCGTTCCGCTTCCGTAATCAGCGCTTCGTAGGAGCGAAGGATCAGCTCAGGGCTATGACAGATCTCCAGCAGGTCTGATCCCGCCCGAATGGCGGCAATCGCCGCCTCATCGATCGACATGAACTTGAGGATTCCGCCCATTTCCAGATCGTCGGAAAGAATGATGCCTTTGTAGCCAACGCGTTTGCGCAGCACCTCGGTGATCCAGAAAGTGGAGGCGCTTGCGGGCAGGTTTTTCGCAGGTGTCTCTGGATATGCTGCATGATTCATCATCACAATCGGCATCTCGGCGCGCAGCGCGCGATACGGTTCCAGGTCTTCATCCCAGAGCTGCTGCCAGGTGCGGTGTATCTCCGGCGTTTCAAAATGCGTGTCGCTTGCTGCGCCCGCCAAGCCGGGAAAATGCTTGCCACAGCCGACGATACGCTGCGCGGCAAGTCCGGCCAGATACGCGCGGCCGTAGGCAACAACCTTGCCGGGCGCGAAGGCCGGTGCGCGCGTCCCCATCACCTCTGCTGACTCAGGCAGCGCGAGGTCGAGAACGGGGGCAAGCGTTGTATTGAAGCCGAAAGCCTTCACTGCGCGAGCAATCAACTCACCATGCTTGCGCGCGACTGCAGGCTTGCCAGCGCGCTCCATCGCTGTGGCCACGGCCTGCGCCGAGGGGATGGGGGCAAGCGCATTGCGCAGCCGGTTGACCGTGCCGCCCTCCACATCCACAAACCGCACCGCATGCGGCGTGCAGAACTCAGTCGCCTCTTCGAGCAGCGCCCGGGTCTGAAGTGCATCCGTGATGTTGCGCCGAAAGAGAATCACACCGCCGGGACGCACCAGCCTAAGCCATGCACGCTCAAGGCCGGTCAACTCCGTCGCTCCCAGCCCGACTACGAGCAGGCTGCCGGCCGCTCTGCGAAGATTCTGCGTCATGCTTTCTCCTTCAGTTCGGCCTTCAGTTCTTCAAGAAGATTCAGAGCCTGCAACGGCGTGAGCGAGTTGACGTCGACCGCCTCGATGCGATCGACAATGCGCTGTGAAAGCGGCGTGAAAATGGTGAGCTGCATGGGTTCGGCCGTCGTTTCCACCTGCACGCTCTGCCGCTCCTGCTTCTCGTGTTGCCGCAGCACGTGACGCGCGCGATCGATCACCGCCGTGGGCAGGCCGGCCAACTTTGCCACCTCGATGCCATAGCTCTTGCTGGCTGCACCCGGTTCGATGGTATGCAGGAAGACGATACTGCCGCGGGCCTCTTTCACCCCGACGCGCAAATTGCGCACGCGCTTCAGCTTCTCAGCCAGCATCGTCAACTCGTGGTAATGCGTCGCAAAGAGCGTACGCGCCTGCGTCTCGCCGTGCAGATACTCGACCGTTGCCCAGGCAAGGGAAAGCCCGTCGAAGGTTGCTGTGCCGCGACCCATCTCGTCGAGCAAAATGAGAGAGCGCTGCGTGGCGGTGTTGAGGATGGTTGCGGTCTCTGTCATCTCAACCATGAAGGTGGACCGCCCGCGTGCAACGTTGTCGCTTGCGCCGATGCGCGTGTAGATGCGATCGACAAGGCCGAAGCGCATGCTGTCTGCGGGCACAAAGCTGCCCATTTGCGCCATGAGCACCAGCATTGCAGCCTGGCGCAGATAGGTGCTTTTGCCACCCATGTTCGGCCCTGTGATCAGCAGCAGGCTCGGTCCGTCGTCGCCGGCATCGAGATATAAATCATTCGCAATGAAGCGCCCTTCGCGTGTCTCTTCGAGCCATTGCTCGATCACCGGATGCCGCACTGCAGCCGCTTCTAGGACGGGCTCCGCCACCAGTTGCGGGCGCACATAGCGGCGCGCCGCGGCGAGGTGCGCGAAGTTCACCAGCAGATCGGCTTCTGCAACTGCGGCTGAGGTACGGCGGATGCGCCCGGCAGCCTCAAGAACCATGCGGCGCAGCTCGGCGAAGATGCGTTTCTCGATCTCGATCGCGCGGTCGTGTGCGGTGAGAATCTTGCGCTCGTATTCCTTGAGCTCAGGCGTGGTGAAGCGCTCGGCATTCACCAGCGTCTGCTTGCGTTCATAATCGCCCGGCGCCAATGCCAGGTTGGCTTTGGTGATCTCAATGTAATAGCCAAAGACCGAGTTGTAGCGAACCTTCAGCGAGCCGATACCTGTCCGCTGGCGCTCGCGCTCTTCAATTGCCGCAATCTGCTGCCTGCCCGTCGTCGAGATGGTACGCAGCTCATCGAGTTCCGCGTCGATGCCGGCGGCAATTGCCCCGCCATCAACCATGGTCAGCGGCGGTTCGGCAACCAGTGTTGCCATCATGCGGGCTGTGATGTCCGTCAGGGGATCGAGCCGTTCATCAAGCGCACTCCAGAGCGGAGAGCGCAACGCGGCGAGCGACGTCACGAGACCCGGCAGACGCGCGAGGCTCGCAGCCAGCGCACGCACATCGCGAGGGCCGGCCGAGTCGAGCGAGAGGCGCGCAAGAAGACGTTCGAGATCGAGGATGCCGGCGAAGGCCCGGCGCACCTCTTCGCGTTTCAGCAGATCTCCCTGCGCTTCGGCTACCGCTTCATAACGCGCTTCGAGCATCGCCGGATCAACAAGTGGCCGCAGAATGGTTGCGCGCAGCAGTCGCTTGCCCATCGGCGTTTGGCAGGTATCGAGGGTGTGGAAGAGCGTAGCGCGGTCGTCCTGCCCCGCAAAAAGGGGCTCAACCAGTTCGAGGTTGCGGACGGTCACCTGATCGAGCTCGAGCGCCGTCGAGTGTTCCTGAAACCGCAGAGAGTCAATGTGCAGCGCTTCATTCTTCTGGGTCGTGCGGACATAGTGGAGCAGCGCGCCGGCTGCGATTGCCGCCGAATCGTGGCCCACGAGCCCAAAACCTTCAAGAGAGCGCACCTTGAGCTGGCGCTCGACAAGAGGTACGGCAAAGTCGTGCGTCCACACCCAATCTTCAACGCGGGTGCGGGCGGCAACGCGGTCGAGCTCCGGCGGAAACTCCGCGCTGGTTGCCAGCAGCACCTCGCTGGGGCCGGCCAGCAGCAGATTCTCGAGTGCCTGTTGCCGCGCGGCAGGTCCGGTGAACTCCGCGGTTCTGAACTCGCCGGTGGAGATGTCGAGCAGAGCGACGGCGCAGAGGGGCGCTGCGGCGCGCCCTGCGTCAAAATAGGCGGCGAGAAAGTTGTTGCGCTCCTGGCCGAGGGCCGCATCGAGGGCCGTACCGGGTGAGAGCACGCGCGTGACTTCGCGGCGGACAATCTTTTTTGTGAGCTTCGGATCTTCCATCTGGTCGCAGATGGCGATGCGAAAGCCGCTGCGCAGCAGGCGCGTGAGGTAGTTTTCAACGGAATGGTAGGGCACCCCGCACATGGGCACCTGGCGTTCGCGGTCGCGCGCAGTGAGCGTGAGCTGCAGTTCGCGGCTGGCCGTGACGGCGTCGTCATAGAAGAGCTCATAGAAGTCGCCCATGCGGAAGAAGAGCAGCGCGTCTGGGTTCTCCCGCTTGGCGGCGGACCATTGCCGCATGAACGGGGTGAGAGCGCTCGTGGCCGGGTCTGGCTCTGGCAAAGATTGTGGCCCCTGCGGAGCGGCATCTTCCTTAGCCGTCGACGATGGTGGCGGCGCCGGAGTCTCTATGTCTTCTCGAATCACGCTGCCTACAGATTAAACTGTCCAGCGTCTCTCAAACCGCCCACTTCGGCAGGCTGGTGCCGGGTTTTCCACCATCGGCGGATGCGGCTTCAGGCATCGCCGGCGCGGGTTGCGGCGGAGCCTCCACCTGGGCATTGAGCAGCAGGATAAACACCAGGAGCGCGCCAAAGTACATATAGGACTCAAGGATGTTGGCTACCGGCACCGAAGCGAGAGCCAACGCGGGAAGGAAGTAGTTCGCCGTAAGCATGTAGGCCAGCGCGAAGAGCACCGTGTCGCGCCGACGGCCTCTCCATGCATAATCGCCGAACCACATCCATGCCAGAATCGGCGTCAGAATCGCGTAGTGATGATCCCAGGCAATCGGTGAGGCTGCCGTGCTCGCCAGCAGAATTGCCGCAAAATCCGCCACGCGGCCCCGGCGTTGTTCCCATCGATGGAAGAGCGCCGTCCCCAGTAGAATCACGGCACTGATCAGAGTCCCCGCATAGACCAATGGGTTAAAGGGCGGATATTGCAGATCGTGCCAGCGCACATTGTCGCCATTGAAGAGGAGCCGGTTCAACAGCCCGTTCATCGATTGATTTGCGGCAAAAGTTTCGCCCGTCGAGCCGATCACCTTCAGTACAGCCAGATATGCGATATTGTTGTGCCAGCCGAAGACGATGCATGACACGAGCATGCCGGTCGCAAAACACACCGCGCAGCTTGCCGCGGCTCCGTATTTCTTGCGCAGCAGCGCCCACACCAGGAAGAGCGCGTACTGCGGCTTCACGAGGACCATCACGCCGATCAGCGCTCCCGCGGTCTTTTCGCGGCCCGTCATCCAGCAATAAAACGCAGCGGTGAAACCCAGCGTCAGAAGCGTCTGAATCTGTCCGAGATCAAACGCGAAGATCAGGGGATCGAAGAAAAGCGCCGCCAGCGCCACAGCGAACACCAGCCAGGCGTTGCTGCGCCAGTTCGTCACGTTCCATGGATCGATGCCCGATACACGCAGGACGATTACCACCGTGAGAAACAGAACCCCCCATACCGAGCCCCATGTGCAGAACCTCGAAATGCGTAACAGGGCGTCATACGAGGCTCCCCACCGCGTCAGCACATAGTAGGGCAGCAGGGAAGCGGGCGAGTATTGAAACTTGATGTGATTTGTGAAAAAGATTGTGCGGTAGATGGGCGCCCGCCGATCCACCGTGAGAAGCTGAATTGCCGGATACATGGTTCGCAGGGAATCTTCGCCCTGCCTCGCGGTGATGAATATCCTGATCGAACGAAGCGATGCCTCCTGGTCCAACACACCGGTTTGCAGATCGGCCGCAAGCGGAGGCCGCAGGTACCGGAACCAGATTTGATTTGCCAGGCCGTTGAGAATTACGCCGCTGGCAATCACCAGCAGCAGCAGGTACAGCGCCTTGCGCCTGAGCTCAGCGGGGGAACGCGCACGTGTGCACCCCTGCGCAGGCACCTGGGCTTTCCCGGCGGACGACACGATCGTCACAGCGTTGGATCCTCTTGCAGCAAACAGTCATCTGCGGCTCTTGCGTGAAGCCCGGCTGAGGGGGAACTCGCATCAGTGTAACCCGCCTAGCCGTCGGTTGGGCGCGCCTGAAATCTCCATCTGCGTCAATCGAGTGAAGTGCCCAGGAAGAGTCCGCTTCGTTGAAACCCTGGAACGCCGCACCAGTCAGGTGCGAAAATGCTGAAAACCCCAGCATGAACTCGACGCACATACCGGGCGGCACTTCTGCGACACAGCGGCGCGACGGACTCTACCTGATGCTGCTTGGAAGCATCTTCTTTCTCCTCTTCGGAGTCGTTCTCATCAATCGGGATTCGGTGCCGCTCAATGACTTTCGCACCGCCTATTTCAGTGGCCTCTGTCTTCTTGAGCCTGGCTGCCATCCCTTCCGCGAGGGCGATATCGAGCTGATCTACGAAAAGAGACAGGTCGATCATCCTCTGGTGCCTCCGCGCGATCGCACCGTCATCACCCGCAATATCTACCTGCCTTCGGCCTTCGCGTTCACGGTGCCGCTGGCTCTTGTTCCTTTCAGGCTCGCTCTGGCACTGTGGGGAATCCTCATCGCCGTCGGCTCTCTTTTCGCGGCCTTTCTCATCTGGCGGGTCTCAGCCGGTTACGCGCCCCTGCTCTCGGCGGCTCTCATCGGCTTCTGCCTGGCCAACAGCGGATCGATCTTTCACTTTGGCAATGTAGCGGGACTGGTTGTGCCATTTTGCATCTTTGCCGTCTGGTGCTTCATGGAGGATCGTTACATTCCGGCGGCTATCCTCTGTCTCACCTTCGGCATGGCCCTCAAGCCCCACGACACAGGGCTCGTATGGCTCTTCTTTCTGCTTGCCGGCGAACTCTATCGCCGCCGGGCGCTGCAAGTCCTTGCGCTTTTTGCAGCTCTCATCGTGCCAACCGTTGCCTGGGTGACCTATATCTCTCCGGACTGGCTGCGGCAGCTTGCGGCAAATCTTCAGGTGGGCTCCGAGCCCGGCGGCATGAATTACCCTGGCGCCGTTCACGCCGTCTGCATGCTGACGAACCTGCAGACGATCACCAGCTTCTTCTGGCAGAGTGCTCACACCTACAATCTCGTCGCCATCCTCATCTGTGCGCCGTTTGTTTTGGTCTGGGCCGTGCTCGTGGGTCGATCGACGCCGTCGCGCGAGATAGTCTGGTTTGGTCTCGCCGCTGCGGCAGCGTTTTCAATGCTGCCCACTTACCATCGCCAATACGACGCAAAGCTCATCCTGCTGGCCGTTCCCGCCTTCGCTATTCTGTGGTCCCGGCGCGGCATCGCCGGATGGGTGAGTCTTTTTCTCACGGCGGCGGCCCTGTTCCTCAATGGCGATTTGCCCTGGGTCTTCGTCCTCACTGTCATCGAGAAGCTTCCCTTTGCCACCGATCCAGCCCATCGGCGGCTCATGACGGCGCTGCTCGATTTTCCCGTCCCGCTGAGCCTGCTGGCGCTCGGCGCCTTCAACCTGTGGGCATTTGCCCGATTCTCTCGGCCCGATGTCCGGGTGCATCAAGAATCGCAAGCCGGCGACACTTCAGCCGCCCTCAGCTCGCTCAGGTAATGCACTGCAGGCTCAGTGCTTTGTATAGATCTGCCGGCTCATCGGATCGCTTTAAGTGATTTGCGTCACAGTATACTGACAAGTAAGCCTTTAATCTGAAGGTGAAGGTCGGTATGCATCTCCTCTGGCTTCGAGTGGCGGCTATCCTGTATGCGGCGGCAAGCGTAGCCGTGTTCCCCGCCGTGCTTTACTCGGCAGAGCGGTGGCGCAAGGCCTGTGTGCACCTGGGCGGCCTGGCCTTCTTCTTCCACTTTGTTTCGATTGTTGAAATGCTCGTGCAGGCCCATCGCTGGGTGCCCGTCGGCGCGCGCGAAGTGGAGTCCCTGCTGGGCTTTGCCATCGCGGCGCTGTTTTTCCTCGCCTGGTGGCTCTTTGACGCGATCTCGCTTGGCCTCTTCGCCCTGCCGGTGACCTTTTTCCTCGTCTTTGTGCCGGCCCTCGGCGTGGGCCACTACTCCTTTCCTTCGCAGGGGGTGCGGACGAACTGGCTCGTCGCGCATATCGCGGCGCTGCTGGCTGCCTACGCGGCCCTCGGCTTCAGCCTGCTGGCTTCGCTGCTCTACCTCGTGCAGGAGCGGCGCCTCAAGAACAAGGCGCGGCCGAGTGAAGACTCCGGCTGGCTGGGGCGCAACTGGCTGCCCCCGCTCGACACCCTCGAGCGCCTCGCCCACGCCATGCTGCTCTTTGGCTTTCCGTGCATGACCGTCGGCCTGCTCATCGGCTCAGTGCTGGTGCAGGAGACGCCTCTGGGCGCTTCTTACTTCCGGGATCCCAAGGTGATTGCTTCGTTCGTGATGTGGGCAGTTTACGTATTACTGCTCTTTGTGCGCCGCACCGTGGGCCTGCGCGGCCGACGCGCCGCGTATCTTTCAGGAGCGGTCCTCGTCTTCATGCTGGCCGTGTGGGCCGCCAATCTCGTCAGCCATGTGCACAGGTTCGGTGCCCCATGATCTTGAGGCTGATCGGAGTCAACCACAAGACGGCGCCCATCGAGCTGCGCGAGCGCATCGCCATTGCGCGCGAAGATCTGCCTCAGGCCACGCGCGCGCTGGCCGCGATGCCCGGCGTTGCCGAGTGCATGATCGTCTCCACCTGCAACCGCGTCGAAATTCTTGTCAGCGTCGATGAGAAGAGCGCCGACGCCGACCTCGCCGGCTTTCTCCATCGCCACTTCGCGCTCGACCGCAGCCTGCTGGCGCCGCACATCTACCAGCACGACGAGCAGGATGCAGTGCGGCATCTCTTCCGCGTCGCCGCCAGCCTCGATTCCATGGTCGTGGGCGAGCCGCAGATTCTTGGCCAGGTCAAGGAGGCGTTCGCGGTGGCGAAAGCCAGCGGCACCGTGGGCAGCCAGTTGGAACACCTGTTGCAGAGCGCCTTTGCCGCAGCCAAGCGCGTCCGCAGCGAGACCGAAATCGGCTCCAGTTCTGTTTCGATCGCTTCGGTGGCGGTCGAGCTCGCGCAGCAGATCTTCGGATCGCTGCATGGCCGCACCGTCTTCCTTGTGGGCGCCGGCAAAATGAGTGAACTCGCTGCGCGGCATCTCGTGCAGCAGGGCGCCGGAGCCATCCTCGTTACCAACCGCACCGCCGCGCGTGCGCACCAACTTGCCGCCCCCTTCAACGGCAGGGCGATTCCCTTCGAACAGCTTTACGACGCCGCTTCTGAAGCTGACATCATCATCTCCTCCACCGGCGCGCCGCACCCTATCTTTCGCCGCGAGCACGGCCAGGCCTTTCTGCATCGGCGACGCAACCGGCCCATCTTCTTCATCGATATCGCCGTGCCCCGCGACGTTGACCCTGCAGTCAATAAACTTGAGGGCATCTTTGTCTACGACATCGATGACCTGCAGCAGATTGCCGCCGCGCACCTCGCCGAGCGAGGCCGTGAAGCAGGCAGCGCCGAAGCCCTGATCGCCGTCGAGGTCGAGCACTTCCACCAGCGGCGCCGCGCCGTCAATGTCGCACCGGCGATTGTTTCGCTACAGCAGCAGGCTGAAGAGCTTCGCAAAGCCGAACTGAGCCGCATGCGCGCGAGACTGAGTTCGCTCACACCGGAGCAGGCCGCCGCGGTAGAGACATTAACCCGCGGCCTCGTGAACAAGTTTCTCCATCCGCCGATGCAAGCCCTCAAGCAGGCCGCGCGCGATAACGACCCGGAACGGGTTGAAGCTCTCTGTGAGGTCTGGTCGCTGCCCTCGACGGCGGAGAAAGAGACCGCGGAGAAGGAGCCGCCCGCCCCTTCGCCCGCCGAAGCCGAGGAAGCCGCCGCGCCGCGCGAGCGCGAAACCCGCTCAGTAGCCAGCACCGTAGGAAGCAAATGAACCTGCGCATCGGCAGTCGTGGCTCGCAGCTTGCCCTATGGCAGGCAAACCACATCGCAAGTCTGCTGCGTGCCGCGGGGCATACGGCGGATATCCAGATCATCAAGACTACCGGCGACCGCCTGCAGGAAGTGACCTTCGCGCAGGTCGGCTCCAAGGGCATGTTCACGAAGGAAATTGAAGAAGCCCTGGCCGAAGGCAGAAT
>JBATYG010000156.1:0-5355 GCA_049673945.1 Occallatibacter sp. | reverse complement strand
CCCGTGCCTTCCGGCGCCGGCTTCAGCAGCACCTGGCCGGAGCCAAAGCGGCCCAGCACCTGATGCGGAATCGTAGTCTCGGTCAGGTGTACACGCACCAGATTCTTCTTGGCCGATTCGATTCCCTTGCGAATGGCCTGGGGAACCTCCTTCGCCTTGCCCGAACCGTAGCCCACCACGCCCGAAGCGGCATCGCCCACAACTACCAGCGCGGCGAACGACATGTTCTTGCCGCCCTTCACCACCTTGGTCACGCGGTTGATGGCCACCTCCTGGTCCTTCAGGTTGAACTGGTTGGCATCGAGTTTCTTCTTCAGAATCGTCATTGCTCTCTCGTCTGTCCTTCCGGGCGGCCTGCTCAAGCGCCCTGGAAAAGCTGCTCTCGTGTCAGCCGCACATTCGGCTGAAACATAAAACCCCGCCGAAGATTGCTAAAACTCCAGCCCGCCTTCGCGAGCCGCATCGGCCAGCGCCTTGATGCGACCGTGATACAAAAACCCGCCGCGGTCGAAGACCACCTTCTTGATGCCCTTCCCGGTTGCAAGCTCGGCGATGGTCTTGCCGATCTCCTTCGCCGACGCCACGTTGCCGCCGGTCTTGAGCTTGAGCGATGAAGCCGAAACCAGCGTGGTGCCAGTCTGGTCGTCGATGACCTGCGCATAGATGTGGTTCAGCGAGCGATACACATTCAGGCGCGGCCGCTCGGCGGTGCCGGCAAGCTTCTGCCGGATGCGCGCATGAATGCGCTGGCGGATTTCGTTTCTATTGGTCTGCGTAATCATTGTCGTTTTGTCCTATCAGCGGAGCCGCCCTGCGGCCCCGTTCGGTTTCTTCTTACTTGGCGCCCGTCTTGCCGGCCTTCTTCTTCAGCTTCTCGTTGCTGTAGCGCACGCCCTTGTTCTTGTAGGGATCGGGCTTGCGCAGCGAACGCATATCCGCCGCCACCTGGCCAACCTTCTGCCGGTCAATCCCGGAGATGGTCAGGTGCGTCTGCTTCGGGTCGATCGAGACTTCAATCCCCGTGGGCAGCGGAAACTCAATCGGATGGGAGTAGCCCAGCGTGAAGACCACTGTGCCCTTGCCCTTCAGCTCGGCGCGGTAACCGATGCCCACGATGTCCAGTTCCTTCGTCCATCCCTTGGTAACACCCTCGACCGCGTTGAAGACCAGCGCGCGGGTCAGCCCATGCACGGCAGCGAACTTGTCATTTTCGCGGTTCACGAGCAGCACGCCGTCTTTGGATTCAAGCTTGATGCCCTGGGCCACGAGCGCGGAAACCTTGCCCTTGGGCCCTTCGACGAGAACCGTGTTGCCCTCAACCTTGTACTTCACGCCCGCCGGCAGCGGGATCGGCTTCTTTCCAATACGCGACATCGAATCAATCCTTCATCTGGCTTGCGAGTCCCGCGGGAACAACAACCCCCGCGTTCCACTGCAGCCGGAGCAGCTTCCCAGCCGATCAGCTACTCTGTTTCCACTTAAGCCCGCCCAGACGCGCCGAAGGCGATCGCCTGGACGGCCAGTCCTACCACACTTCGCAGAGCACTTCGCCGCCCACGCCTTCGCGGCGCGCCTGGCGGCCCGTCATCACGCCCTTTGGCGTGGTCATGATCGAGATGCCCAGGCCACCCTGCACACGCTTGATCTCGTCGCTGCCGATATAAACGCGGCAGCCGGGGCGTGAGATGCGCGCTAGGTCGCGGATCGCGGCTTCCGATCCGCCGTACTTCAGGTACACGCGGAGGACCAGCTTGCCGGCCTCTTCCTGGGTCTTGTAGTTCGAGATATAGCCCTCTTCCTTGAGGATGCGGGCGATCTCGGTCTTCAGCTTCGAAGCCGGAACATCCAGCTTCTGATGGCGCGCCCGGATCGCGTTCCGGATACGTGCCAGAAAATCTGCTACTGGGTCGGTCAGACTCATTCCTTCTCCTTCATTCCCCGTTCGCCCGCCCCAGCTTCGGCGGGAACCTGCGGAAATGCGTACTACAGCTTCGAGCTCTTAGCTGCTAGCTGAAAGCTAGAAGCTAGTGGCCTTCTACCAGCTCGACTTCACGACGCCGGGGATCTCGCCCTTCAGCGCCAGTTGACGGAAGCACAGACGGCATACGCCGAATTTGCGCAGGTATCCGCGCGGACGTCCGCAGAGCTTGCACCGGTTGTGCTTGCGGCAGCTGAACTTCGGCTTCCGCGCGTCTTTCACTCTCTTTGCAGTGGTTGCCATAAACCCTCAAATCCCTTTACGCGCCCTGGCGGAACGGCATGCCGAAGTGGCGCAGCAGCGCGCGCGCTTCGTTGTCGTCCTTGGCCGTCGTCACGATCGTGATGTTCATGCCCTTCAGCTTCTCGACCTTGGAGTAATCAATCTCCGGGAAGATCAGCTGATCGCGCAAGCCGAGCGTGTAATTGCCGCGGCCGTCAAAGCTCTTGGTCGAAACTCCGCGAAAATCGCGCACCCGGGGCAGCGCCGTCGAGATCAGGCGATCGAGAAACTCGTACGCCTTGTCGTTGCGCAAGGTGACCATGGCTCCGATTGACATGCCGGCGCGGACCTTGAAGGCCGCAATCGACTTCTTCGCCTTGGTGGTCACCGGCTTCTGCCCGCTGACCAGCGCCAGGTCGTTCACCAGGGGATCGAGCAGTTTGTTGTTCTGCGTCGCCTCGCCCAGACCCATGTTGATCACGATCTTCTCAAGCCTCGGAACTGCCATCAAATTCTCGACGCCGAGTTCCTTCTGCAGCGCCTGCTTGATTTCCTTGTTGTACTTCTCTTTCAGCCTTGCCGCCATAATCCTTTTGCTCTCTTTCTTCCGCTCTCGGAGTGGATCCGGCCATCGACCCGTTTACCGTTTCGGAAGGTGCTGGCCGCACGGCCAGAGCGCTTGCTCCCCCGTGCAGAACCAAAACGCTGTTACTTCTTCGTCGGCAACTCGGTGCCGCACTTCTTGCAGACACGCAGCCGGTTTGAGCCGTCTTTTTTGAAGCCCACGCGCGCCACGCCGCAGCTCGGGCATACCAGCGCAATATTCGAAATGTTGATCGGCGACTCATGCTCCGCGATGCCGCCCTTGGTGTTCTGCCCCTGTTTGCTCGAAATAGTCTTCTTCACTACGCGCACGTGCTCTACCAGCACCGTTCCCTTGTCGGGGAAGGCGCGCAGCACCCGGCCGGTCTTGCCGTTGTCGGCGCCCGTCAGCACTTTGACCACGTCGTTGCGATGTATCTTCAGACTCGCCATCTCTTCTCCAGAATCCCTGCCGGCACGCTGCTAAACAACTTCAGGCGCCAGCGAAACAATCTTCAGAAACTTCTTTTCGCGCAGCTCGCGCGCCACCGGGCCGAAAACGCGGGTGCCCACCGGCTCGTGCGCGTCGTCGATCACCACCGCCGCGTTCTCGTCGAAGCGAATATAGGTGCCATCGCGGCGGCGATACTCCTTGCGGGTGCGGACGATGACCGCCTTCACGACCTTGCCCTTCTTCACCGTGCCGTCGGGCGAAGCTTCCTTCACCGCTGCGGTAATCACATCGCCGAGGCCGGCCTTCTTGCCCAGACTGCCGCCCAGCGGCAGGATCATCTGCAGCTTGCGCGCGCCGGAGTTATCGGCCACCGCGAGCATGGATCTCATTTGCACTGCCATGGATTCTTCTCCTTACTGCTCGCTCGCCTACCTGGCGTCCGGGGTTGCCGTGTCTTCGATCTGGCTCAGCGACGAACGGCGCACAATCTCTTCAAGCGACCACCGCTTCAGCTTGCTCAACGGCCGGGTCTCGCGGATGCGCACCACATCGCCCACGCGCGCCGAGTTCTGCTCGTCGTGTGCGTAGAACTTTTTCGAGCTCCGCACGATTCTCTTGTACTTGGGATGCGCCTTGCGCATCTCCACTTCGACCACGATCGTCTTCTGCATCTTGGTCGAGACCACGTTGCCGACTTTCTCATTGCGACGCGATGCCGCCGCCTGCGTCTTCTCTTCAACAGCCGTCATTTGCGGCCTCCCTTCGCTGCCTTGGCCGCCTTCACCGCGCCGGCATCTTTCTGCGCGCCGCGAATGCCCAGCGCACGCTCGCGCGCCACGGTCTTGATCTGGGCGATCTCCTTGCGCAGCCGGCGCAGCTTCTTTACGCCGTCGTTCTGCCCCAGTGACACCTGGAAGCGCAGCCGGAACAACTGTTCGGCCGACGTCTTCTCCTGGTGCTCCAGTTCGGTATCGCTCAAAGTACGAATTTTCTCGAGTTCCATCGTTTCTCTCCGGCGCTCAACCCGTTTCCAGCGGAAACCGGCGGCGCGTCCTTCTCAAAACCTGCGGCTCAAAACCTGCGGCCTACTTCGCCGCGGCTGCCGTCTTCTCAACGCCCGGCCGCTGCACGAACTTGGTCCTCAGCGGAAGCTTGTTCGACGCCAGGCGCATCGCCTCTTCGGCAACCTCCGGCGCCACCCCTTCCATCTCGAAGAGAATCTTGCCCGGCCGCACCACAGCGACCCAGTGATCGAGCGCGCCCTTGCCCGAGCCCATACGGACTTCGGCCGGCTTCTTGGTAATCGGCTTATCCGGGAAGAGACGCAGCCAGATCTTGCCGCCGCGCTTGATGAAGCGCGTCATGGCGATACGGCTGGCCTCGATCTGCCGGTCGGTAATGTATCCGCACTCCAGAACCTTCAAACCGTACTCGCCGAACGACAGCGTCGAGCCACGCCACGCCTTGCCCCGGCGCTTGCCCTTCTGCTGCTTGCGGTATTTCACCTTCTTTGGCATCAACATAACGAAACCCTCAAAACCCAGTTCACAGTTCTTGAGTTCGCAGCTCTCGGTCTCTTCGTTCACGGGGCGCGCAAGCGCTCATCTGTGAACTAGGAACCATGAACTGCGAACTGCCTAAAACACTCCAGCGCCGGTCGCAACTCCGGGAGCCTGGCGGCGCTTCTGCTCATAGATATCGCCGCGATAGATCCACGTCTTCACGCCAATCACGCCGTAAGTCGTGTGCGCCTCGGCGAAGCCGTAATCAATATCGGCGCGCAAAGTATGCAGCGGCAGACGTCCCTGCAGATACCACTCCGAACGCGCGATCTCATTGCCGTTCAGACGGCCCGAGACGCGCACCTTGATGCCCTTGCAGCCGAAGCGCAGCGCCGAGTCGACGCTCTTGCGCATCGCGCGGCGGAAGCTGACGCGCTTCTCAAGCTGCAGGGCGATATTCTCGGCCACCAGCTGCGCATCGAGCTCCGGCTTGTTGACCTCGATGATGTCGATGAACACATCGCGGTTGGTCCGCTTGCCGAGCTCCGTCTTCAGCTTCTCGATCTCGGCGCCCTTGCGGCCGATCACGATGCCCGGCCGTGCGGTGCGGATCAGGA
>JBATYG010000155.1:0-12213 GCA_049673945.1 Occallatibacter sp. | reverse complement strand
GAGCAACTGATTGTGGGTGGCTCGAATTCCTTCACCGTGAAGCTGGCCGAGCAAACGGCAACCTGCCAGGGCTTCAAGCCTTCCTTGCCCTTCTTCCCTTCCTTCAGGTTCGCCTTGTTGGTGTAGCTGCCGGGGTTCAGGTTGGTCGTGGCGATGGTGGCCGTCGTGCCGCTGCCGGTCACCCCGTCACCTGTCCAGCCGTAGATCGTGTTCCACTTCGGGTTCAGACCTTCTGCCGTGACCGTGGCTGTGATCGGTTCACCCGGGAAGACCGAGGTCGGATTCACCGAGCAGCTCATCGTCGGCGGCGCAGGCGGTACGATCGTTCCTGCATGCAGCACCAGGCCGGCGCTCAGACGAGCCGCGTCGATGTTGGCGCGGCCACCGTAGACACCGGGGCCAAAGTCCACGTGCATGTATTGGTAATCAGCCTGAAACACACGAATCGAGAGGTGGTGGTTGAAAAGCGGGGTGTTGTAATCCATGCCGCCGCCGCCGGTCAGTACCGGTCCCCACGTATAGGGATTGTGATAGGGACCACCGACACGCGCGCCACCTGCGAGAACATGAATGAACGGGGTGATGTCCCGTGATGGAAAGCGGAAGATAATGCCGCCGGCAGCCGTCTGGAATCCATCATTGTTGCCGTGGGTTCCGATATTGGTGCCTGCTACGCTGGTGCCCCACTCGTGAAGGCCGTACTCGACCTGGGCGCCAACCCACTTGTTGAAGTAGTAGGCTCCACTGAAGAGACCGCCAACGTCAACGGCCTTGTAGTCGAACGGCAGTGTCGTGCCGTCCGGCATCGGAACATGGACTGTCCCTTTGGGCGCGAGATAGCTGTATCCGAGAAAGAAATCCCATCGCGACGTGTAGTCCTGGCTGTACTTCGTGGCGGGTTTCGGTGCATTGGGAACATCTTGAGCCATCAGCGCGACCGGCGTGAGAGCAACACACGCCAACAAAAAAACGCGGCACAATGACTTCATTGTTTGCGAAAACATGGGGTTTACCTCCGCAATCAAGCTAAAACTGAACGTGTGTTTGGAAACCGCCGTTTACGAACCCGTCTTGCGAGATACTGAGAGTTCCGGCTCCGGAGAAATGCGGCGGTCAGGGCGCCTGATGAGCCAGGCGGCTATGACGCAGCAAAATCTAAGTTACCATAGTTGGTTGGCAGCAGGGCATACTTTTTAAATGAGTTGTCGTACGCGATACTCCCCGAAGCCGGCCCTGGTGGGGTGCATGACACTGCAGTAACGTTGACAGGTTACTGGTCTGCTGTGCTTGGAGTCAGCCGAAATTCAGGGTCTTGCGCAGGCTGCGCGGCTCGCGCTGGATCTTTTCCTGCAGAAGAGTGATGGCATAAAGGAGCTGCTCCGGGCGGGGCGGGCATCCGGGCACATATATGTCTACGGGGATCACCTGATTGACGCCCTGCACAATGGCATAGTTGTTGAAAACACCGCCGGATGTGGCACATGCGCCCATCGAGATGACCCACTTGGGTTCGGGCATCTGGTCGTAGAGACGGCGAATCACAGGGGCCATCTTCTGCGCTACCCGGCCTGCGATGATCATCAGGTCCGCCTGCCGCGGAGAGGCCCGGAAGACTTCGGCGCCAAACCGGGCGACGTCGAAGCGCGAAGCCCCCATCGACATCATTTCAATGGCGCAGCACGCGAGACCGAAGGTTACCGGCCAGACCGAGCTTTTCCGCACCCAGTTGACGGCGAAATCGAGCGAGGTGAGCAGCACTCCTTCGGGCTGTTCATAGCCGTAGCTCACTTCGCGCAGCTTGGCGCGATTCATCGCGCTGCTCTCGAGTGCACCAAACACATACCGGTCCTGGTCCTGCGCAGCCGCCATGGGTTTACTATACCGCTCTTTCGTGTCGGTTTCGATCACACCGATGCGCGCCCGCCAGCATGCGATACTTTCTTTGCCTGCCTGAAGATTCCAGGGAACACCGGTGCACGCGGGGACAAACTCGCCCGCCGCGGCCAGGCCCACCTCAGGCTCGATCACGATTAGCTGGAGCAGACAGAGAAAATGCGTCGCTGGTGCACTACACCGCTCTTCCTTGCAGCCGGAATTTTCGCCCTCCCGATCTTCTGCGCCGCGCAAACAGCCCCTTCGGGCCCGGCGACGCAGGAACAGATCGCCGCCCTGCAGCAATCGGTACAAGCCGCTCAGATGAATGCCGACAATGCGTGGATGCTTGTTTCAGCGGCCCTCGTGCTGCTGATGACGGGCCCGGGCCTGGCCCTCTTCTATGGCGGCCTCGTGCGGCGCAAGAACATCCTCGGCACGATGATGCAGAGCTTCGCCATGATGGGACTGGTGACCGTGTTGTGGGCTGTGATCGGCTACTCGCTTGCCTTCGGCCATGGAACAGCGTTCATCGGCGGATTCGAGCACGCCTTTCTGCGCGGGGTGGGGCTCACGCCGAACACCGACTACGCCGCCACCATTCCCGAGCAGACATTCATGATCTATCAGCTCATGTTCGCCATCATCACGCCGGCCCTCATCACCGGCGCCTTTGCCGAGCGGATGAAGTTCAGCGCAATGGCGGTCTTTCTCTCGCTGTGGTCGCTGCTCGTTTACAGCCCTATGGCGCACATGGTCTGGGGAGTAGGCGGCCTGCTGAATGCCAGCGGCGGCCATTTTCCCAGCCTCGATTTCGCCGGAGGAACGGTTGTCCACATCACCTCGGGCGTCTCGGCGCTCGTAACTGCGCTCTACCTCGGCAGACGAGTCGGATACCCTCACTCTGCAATGCCGCCGCACTCCATGGTGCTCAGCTTCATCGGAGCCTGCCTGCTGTGGGTCGGTTGGTTCGGCTTTAATGCCGGCAGCGCCCTCGGCTCGGGCCCGCTCGCGACCAGCGCCTTCATCAACACGCACTTTGCCGCGGCCACCGCGGCCATCGGCTGGTCGATTGCCGAGTGGCTGCATAACGGCAAGCCGACGGCGCTCGGCGCCATTTCAGGAGCAGTGGCCGGCCTGGTGGCCATCACTCCTGCTTCTGGCTTTGTGAAACCATTCCCCGCGCTGTTGATCGGCTTCGCCGCGGGTATTTTCTGCTTCTTCATGGTCTTCGTGGTTAAGAGCAAATTCGGCTACGACGACTCCCTCGACGCATTCGGAGTACATGGCGCGGGCGGAACACTAGGCGCAATCCTCACCGGTTTCTTTGCTGCCAGCGTCATCAACCCGATCTTCGGCAAGGGTGTGCCCACCGGCGCGGTAGACGGACACTGGAGCCAGGTGCTCAACCAGCTCGCGGGCGTGGCCATTGCGTGGGGCATCTCGATCGTGGGAACGCTGATTCTTCTCTTCGTCGTCGACAAGCTTATCGGGCTGCGTGTTTCAGCCGAGGAGGAGTCCCAGGGACTCGATCTTTCGCAGCACGGTGAAGAGGGATACGACATCAACTCCTGAAGACCCTGCCGCGCCGCGGCGAGAGTAACGAAAACGGTTCGAAGGCAGACCCAGAACGCGATCTGTCCTGATAGGCTGTCAAGCGAGGCTTTTACTTATGGTTAAGATCGAGGCGGTTCTCCAGCCGTCGAAGCTGGATGCGGTCAAGGATGCCCTGCTCGAGGCGGGCATAGAAGGAATGACGATTCTGGAAGCGCGCGGCCATGGCCGCCAGAAGGGCCACACGGAGTTTTACCGCGGCCGCGAGTACACGGTCGACCTTTTACCCAAGGTGAAGATCGAGCTGGTCGTGCGCGACGAACTCAAGGAGAATGCCATCCAGGCGATCATCGGCGCCGCGCGTACCGGGCGCATTGGCGACGGCAAGATCTTTGTCAGCCGCATCGACGAAGCAGTTCGCATTCGTAACGACGAGCGCGGCGAATCGGCGCTCTGAGCCGGCGGCCGAATTTTCGTATCATCGCGAGGCTGGCTCTTGAGGGCCGGCCTCAGATGTTTCTAGGGCAGACGCGGCCGCAGTTACCCTTCGGGCAGCCGCATATTACACGCTCCGCTATTATTATTCTTTAGTATCCTGTTAAAACACTCTTTGGCTTCGCCGAACCACGAAAAAACACACATGACTCCAGTCGCATTGTCGGTTGACGATCTAAGGGAGCAGTATCTTCGCGAGATGGCGCTCGTCCGGCAGACGTGCGAGCGCACCGGAGATGGCACCTCTGCGATCCGCCGCCGATCGGCCGTTGTCGACCGCATCCTCATCGAGATGTGGCGGCGGGCATTTGCAGGCCAGACCCCGCCCAACGTGGCCCTGCTGGCGCTCGGTGGATACGGGCGCAAGGACCTCTTCCCTTACTCCGACATCGACGTGCTTTTCACCTTCGCCGATGAAAAGACCGAAGCACAGGCCAAAGTCACCGTGCAAGCGATTATCCAGGGGATGTGGGATATCGGACTGCGGGCGAGCCCGAGCTCGCGAACCCTGAAGGAAGTCTCACGATTCGACCCCGACAATCTTGAATTCACCCTCGCCACCCTCGATCGCCGCTTCCTCGCCGGCCAGTTTTCCCTCTATCAGCAACTCCATCAAACCATCCTTCCCGGCCTCGTCCTCAGCGAATGGAATACGATCACGCAGAAGCTGGGCGAGGTGGCGCGCGCCCGCCATGCCAAATTTGGCAACACTATCTTTCACCTTGAGCCCAATCTCAAGGACTGCCCCGGCGGCCTGCGCGATTATCACCTCGCCGTCTGGTTCGCATTGCTCTTTCATCTGAAAGAAACGAAGGAGTGGCCGCGGCAGCGGGGCGGCGTCTTCCAGAGCGCACGCGGCGATGCGGAGGCGGCCTTCGACTTTCTCGCCGCGGCCCGATGTTTCCTTCACTTCCGCCACGGGCGCGATGACAACACGCTCGACTGGCAATCGCAGGACGAAGCCGCGGCTAATTCCATCGGCCTTGAAACACGAGGCACAGCCGACCCCGCCTACTGGATGCGCACCTACTATCGCCACGCCCGCATCATCTATCGCCGCGCCGCGCTGCTGATGGAGCATCTGCCCGCGCCGGTAAGCTTTTACCGGCAGTTCCGGCGGCGGCGCACACCCATCGCGGGCACTGATTTTGTGCTCGATCAGGGACGCATCGATATTCTTCCCGGCGCCCAGTTCAGCGATACCGCCGCGATTCTGCGCATCTTCTCTCTCATGGCAACCCATGGCTATGCGCTCTCGCAGGCCGCCGAAGACCGCATCACTGACGCGCTTCCGGCCCTCGCCATCCACATTCCTGAAGGGCCGTATCTCTGGAACGCGCTGCGCGAAGTGCTCCTGGGCCCGCATGCCGCCCACGCGCTGCGCACCATGCATGCGCTGGGCGTGCTCGAGATGCTGATCCCCGAGTTTCACGGCATCGATGCTCTCGTGATTCGCGACAGCTATCACCGCTACACCGTGGATGAGCACACCTTTCTCGCCATCGACAACGTGCACAGCCTTCGCCAGCCGGGGCACGACTACGAGCATCGTTTGGCCCAACTGCTGCCCGAGATTGACCGTCTCGATCTCTTCCTGCTGGCGCTCCTGCTGCACGATGTGGGCAAAGGACGCCGCAACGGCCAGCACACGGTGCAGAGTGTCGAGCTGGCTGAGAGCTTTCTTGCCCGCCTGGACTTCGACTCCGAAGAGCGGGAAACCGTGCTCAAGCTGATCGGAATGCACCTCGAGATGTCGAACGGTATGCGGCGCGATATCTTCGACATCGACAACGTGCGCCGTTTCGCCGAAAAGATCGGCAGCCCGGGCCTGCTGAAGATGCTTACGCTCATGACGTATGCAGACATCAAGGCCGTGAACCCTGAAGCGCTGACACCATGGAAGGCCGAAAATCTCTGGCAGTTCTACATGGCCACGGCCAATTTCATGGATCGCAGCGTAGACGAGGTTCGCTACCATGCGGACATCGATCCCACGCTGCTCAATCGCATTCGCTCCATGGTGCCCGCAAACCAGTATGGCGAGCTGAAGCATTTTCTCGAAGGACTTCCACAGCGCTACCTGCAAACCCGGCTGCCTGAGCAGATACGCAATCACTTTCAGCTTGCCGCGGATCTCGATAAAGATCCGGTGCAGCTCGATCTGCGGCCGCACCGCCAGCTCTTCGATCTCACCGTGATTGTCCGCGACCGCAAGCGCCTCTTCGCTGACGTGGCCGGCGCCCTTGCCGCCTGGGGCATGAACATCGTGAAAGCGGGCGCGTTTTCAAACGAGGCGGGCGTGGTTGTCGACAGCTTTCAATTTACTGACGTCTTCCGCACCATCGAGCTCAATCCCAGCGAGAAAGATCGCTTTTTGGCTTACCTGTATGACGTGATCGCGCAAAAGGTGCCGGTGGAGCACATGCTCGAATCGCGCGCGCATCAGAACCACAGCAGCAGCTTCAAGGTTGAGGTGGCTACCCGGCTGCAGTTCGATTCCGAATCGTCGAGCCATTCGACCCTGCTGCAGGTGATTGCGCAGGATGGTCCAGGCCTTCTGCGCCAGATTGCGCTCACGCTCAGTACGCATCAGTGCAACATCGAGGTTGCGCTCATCGACACGGAAGGTGAAACCGCCATTGACGTTTTCTACCTCACCTCGCAGGGCGCCAAGCTCACCTCCGAGATGCAGGAAACGCTGGCCGCCGACCTGACGGCCGCGCTCGAGGCGATGCGCGCGCCTGCCGGCGCCTAGTTTCTTAACCTGAAGTCTTTTTGAACCTGAAAGCGGATCGCGTTGACCTGCATCCATCCCAAAGCGCGGGCCATGAGCGCGGGCGCTATTCCGCGCATTAAACTGTATTGGATTGTCCGCGAGGAACTCATGGCCGCACTCATTGATGCAATTGATATCAAGCGCAAGATGTATTTCGAATTTGAAAATGCCCCGTTTTATTGCATGGACGCCGATGTGTCGACTCCAACTGCGCGGGGCGGTCAGACTCTTGTTCGCCTCAAGATGCGCAACCTGCTTACCCGCGCCGTCTTCGACAAGACCTTCAGAGCTGGTGAAAAGTTCAAGGAGCCCGATCTTGAGACAATCGAAGCGTCGTATCTCTATTCCGACGGCGACGGCTCGCACTTCATGGATCAGGAGAGCTTCGAGACCATCTCACTGTCGCAGGATAAGTGCGGCGACGCACTCGAATTTCTGCTCGAAGGCGCGATCATCAAGATCGACAAATACAACGGAAATCCCATCGGCCTGGAACTGCCGGCGCAAGTCGAGCTGTCGGTTACGTACACCGAGCCGGGCGTTCGTGGCGATACCGCCAGTGGCGCAGTCACCAAGCCTGCCCGCCTGGAAACGGGCATCGAGATCCGCGTGCCCTTCTTCATCAAGGAAGGGGAGAAGGTGAAGGTCAACACGGAAAATCGCGAGTTCGCGGGCCGCGCTTGAGGCGCCCCGCTTGCCGCAGGCGTGACGGTTCCAGTGCTCTGCCTTCGGGGCACATAACCCATGACAGATGCAGGCCCGCCTGCCAAACAACAGAGCGTTAACACTCCAGCCGCAAGGTCCGGTCTACCATAGGGCGACAATCAGGGCGCCGATCAGGGAGACGACCAGGGAGATGATCGCAGGATTTCGTGCCAGCTACTTCAGGTAGGCGCGGACAAGATCGATCAAATCCTCGGCCAGCTCCGGCGCAATCTGTTCCTTCACACCATCCACAAGGTGAAAGCGAATATGCGTCTCGAGAATTTCAGCCATAAGACTGCTGACTCCGCCGCGCACCGCAGCCAGCAGCATCAGTTGATCTCCACAGTCTGCCTCGGAGCTCAGCGTCCTTTCCACCGCATCCAGCTGCCCCCGAAGCTTGCGGATGCGCTGCAGCAGCTTTGCCTTTTCCCGTTCCTGGAGGGCCATTCCCGTGCCTCCTTTTCCTGATACCCATCCCCGGTATACTATATACCAGGTAGGGTCCGGTAAGGGTATAGACACCGTAATCAAATTCACGGTCGCGCACTCCTGCGCGGCGCAATAGCCATGGCAATGTTCGTTATCGATTCCTCAAGAGCGCTCACTCGATTGAAATGCCTGCTTCTGCTCGCGGCTCTGGGGGCACAGCCATGGAGGGCGCTCGCGCAGCTTCCCTCGGCTCCTGCGCCGCAGAATCCGCCGGTCACCGGGCATCTATTGTCGCCCGAGAGACCGGCCCGCGCTGCGGATGGCGGCAAGGCAGCTAATGCTGCCGCTGAGGCCGATCCGATCCTCACGATGGTGCCTCACCCCGACAACAGCCGCTACTGGATCTCCGGCCAGGCGAACATCATCTTCCAGGGCCGCCTCCCGTTCCACTCGCTCTATCAGGGGCCCAACAGCTTCCGTAACTCCGCCGAATACAGGACATCGATGGTGGGAACGCTCTACACCGCGGTGCGCCCGACGCATTCCACCCGCTATGCGACAGACCTGATTCTCGATGTGGAGAGCGCCGCCGGCCGGGGACTGAGCGAGGCCCTCGGCCTCGCCGGCTTTACCAACGTCGACGTTGTACGCAATCCCAACCTCGGCGCGACGCCCTATCTCGCCCGCTATGAGATTCACCAGGTCATCGGTCTTACCGATGAGATGACGCCGCAGGAATCAACGCCCTTCGCGCTGGCGGGAAATGTGCCTGTGCGCCGCATCGAGGCGCGGGTGGGCAAGATGACGCTGCCCGACGCCTTCGACCTCAACTCTGTCGGCTCTGACAGCCACCTGCAGTTCATGAACTGGACTGTCGTGAACAACGGCGCCTGGGATTACGCGGCAGACACGCGCGGCTACACCGTGGGCGGCCTGGTGGAGTACGACGACCGCATCTGGAGCCTGCGCTACGGGCTCTTTGCCATGCCCACCGTCGCCAACGGCATCGATCTCGACTGGGCCTTCAGCCGCGCCCACGCGCAAAACGGCGAGTTCGACTTCTCGCACAGCGTCATTGCAAAGCGCAAGGGCGTCGAGCGCCTGCTCTTCTATGCCAACCGGGCGCACATGGGCGTCTATCGCGAGGCTGTCGATGCGTTTCTTGCCGGCACCGACCCGACGCCGATAATCACGCGGCACGCGCACTTCGGGGACCTCAAGTACGGTTTCGGCTTCAATACCGAACAGGAAATCACTGACAATCTACGGCTCTACGGGCGATTCGGCTGGAACGAAGGGCAGCACGAATCCTTTGCCTACACCGAGGTCGATCAAACAGTGACGGGCGGCGGCGACTACGCCGGAACGCGCTGGCATCGCCCTGTCGACAAGGTAGGGCTCACGTTCGTCTCGAACGCAATCAAACGCGATCACCAGAATTACCTTCGCTACGGCGGCCTGGGCTTTCTGCTCGGTGACGGCAATTTGAATTACGGGCGGGAGAATATTGTCGAGAGCTACTACAACGTGCACTTCTGGCGCGGACTCTTCTACGCCGTCGATATCCAGCACATCAACAATCCCGGATATAACCGCGACCGCGGCCCGGCCTGGGTTGGCTCAGTGCGCGCTCATGTCGAGTTCTAGCGGGCCGTGATCGCCGGCTGCGATTCCGGCTGGGCGGGCAGGGCGTAAATCACGTCGCCAGGCTTGGCATAGTGGAGCTGCTGGCGCGCTTCATGCTCGATCGCGTCAGGATCGGACTTGAGCCGCTCCACGTGATCGCGCAGCTCGCCATTTTCCTGTTGCAGCCGCTGAATCTCGGATTTCAACTGCGTGTCTTTGACCCGCTGCTGCTCCCACGCGGAGAGACCGTGCTTACCGTTGACGACTCCCCAGCCAAAGAGCAGGATCAGCACCACGGCCACCGCGGTTCCGGCCGGCCGCCACATGCCCTGCGCCCACTCCGCCATGCGCTCGCGCAGGGGCATGGGCGGTGGCTTCTTTGCCGCTCCCGGCTGTGTGGTAGTGGTATCCCGCATCAATTCCCGTTTGCTCCCCATCTTCGTGTGGGTGTGATGGACCTCGTGTGATTCGCCTCTCGGCTCTTGTGCAGCCTCGCCCGATCTCTACGAAAGAACGAAGCCTTCGGCTGCCGCCTTCAGAGACTCCATGTCTGTCTCGCTGCGCGCTTCCGTGTAGGCGCGCACTACCGGCTCCGTTCCAGAGAGTCGGTAGCAGACCCACGAGCCGTCGTCGAAAATGAGCTTGAGGCCATCGGTGCGCACAATCTTCGCCACCTTGCGGCCGCTCAGCTCTGCTGGATCCACCTTCAATTTTTCAGTGAACGCGGCCATCCTCTCCGGGGTCAAGCGGAAGTTCTCGCGAACCGGGTAGAAGGAACCAACCTTGGCAAACAATTCCCGCAATTGAACACCGATGCTCTTGCCGCGTGTCGCCACCATTTCAGCCGCAAGCAGGCCGGCGATGATGCCGTCTTTCTCAGGAACGTGGCCCCGAATCGTAAGCCCTGCGGACTCCTCGCCGCCGATCGCGATCTTGTCTTCAATAATCAGCTCGCCGATGTACTTGAATCCGACCGGCGTCTCGTAAAGCGGCGCCTTGTGATACTCGGCAAGCGCATTCACAAGATTTGTAGTGGCCACGCTCTTGGCCACGCCGTTCTTCCAGCCGCGGGTTTCCACGAGGTAATCGAAGAGCAGCGCGATCACGTAGTTCGGCTGGATGAACGTCCCGTCGGCATCGACGATCCCGAAGCGATCCGCGTCTCCGTCGGTAGCAATGCCGATCCCGGCGCCGATCTCCTTCATCTTCGCCTTTGCGTCGCCCAGCAGGTGATCGTCTGGCTCAGGCGCATGCCCGCCAAAGAGCACATCGCGGTAGTCGTGCACCGTCGCAACAGTTACGCCCGCCTGGCGCAGAATGTGGCAGCTGTAGCCGCGGCCCGCGCCCCAGAAAGGGTCATAGACGACCTTGATGCCCGACTTCGCGATCGCCTTCAGATCCACCAGTTCCGCAAGCCGCTTGAGGAAGTCCTCTTTCACGTCGGCGGTTTCAAATTTCTCCACGGGCTCCTGAGACATAGGTACCGGCTTGTCGCCGATCGCGGCGATTGCCGCCTCGATCTGCTTTGTGACCTCCGGCAGCGCGGGCGCACCGTCGTGGGTCGAGAACTTGATGCCGTTGTACTCTGGCGGATTGTGTGATGCCGTGAAGTTGATCGCTCCCGACATCTTCATCTGGCGGACGGCATAGGCAATCGCCGGCGTTGGCGCGGCTTTGGGAATCACCACCGGCGTCACACCGGCGGCGGCCAGCACCCGCGCCGCCTCGGCAACGAAGCTCTCGCCGAGAAAACGCGGATCGCGGCCAACCAGCACCCGATGCGGCGCAGGCTGTGTCTTTACATAGGCAGCAATGCCTGCAATGGCGAGGCGGATGTTGGCCACGGTAAATTCGTCGGCCACGATCGCTCTCCACCCCGAGGTGCCAAAATGAATGCCCTTGCTCATCGTTTTCTCCCCAGATGCCGCAACGTCCATACTGCCCTAGCCAGCCCATGTCGGCAAGTTGCGGCGACGACAGGGCTTCGCCTTGTCGAGCGATCTGGTTTCAGATCCACTAAACTCTCGCCATTAAGCTTTCGCCATTAAACCGTGAGAGAGACGTGATGCCCAAGCCCCATCCTGAACAGCCCGATCCCGCCCAGCCCGATCCCGCCCAGCCCGATCCCGCCCAGCCCGGTCCTGAACCGAACCTTGCAGCACGCGTCGTTCTAACCACCGCCGCCGATGCCGAGGAGGCAAACCGGCTTGCGCGCTCGCTCGTCGAGGAGGGTCTCGCTGCCTGCGCGACCCTGGTTCCCGCAGTACGGTCCATCTACCGCTGGCAGGGCGCAATTGAAGAGGCGACCGAGGTTCTCATCATTCTCAAGACCGGCGCCGCGCAGATTCCGGTGCTCGAGGCGCGCCTGCGCGCACTGCACAGCTATCAAACTCCCGAGTTCCTCGTGCTGCCCGTCGAGAGCGGCAGCGCGGATTACCTCGAATGGCTCGCGAGGGGGCTACGGCACGGATGACTCCGGCCACCGCGGCGCGGCGAGCGTGGCGGCCGTGGCGTGCCTGCGATTCTGGTATCCTGAGCTTTTGTAGTCGTGCTGTGGTGCTTTTGTAGTCTTGCTGTGAAGTTTGATTGCCTCTTCGGATCTCTCGTCGTCTTGTTGCTGGCAGCCGCAGGGCTGGCGCCCCTGTGCCGCGCCAGCGCACGCGGCTCCGAACGCGCCGAAGGAATCCGCTCGGCTCAGGAAACTGACCTCGAATCAAGCTCTCGGATCGAGTTCTCGAATCTAGCTAAGGTGGACT
>JBATYG010000154.1:0-8511 GCA_049673945.1 Occallatibacter sp. | reverse complement strand
CTGGGGACCCCGTTCGCATGGATGGGGCACCCAGAGTGTTGTGGTTGGGATGTTTCCCGGAGACAGGGCTACCACGGCATCCTATGCCCACCCTGTCGTTCCAAAGGCGGGACCGACAAGGGCGGGGCAACCACGAGGCGAAGGTTCGCAGCTTTCGGGTTGGCGTTGGAACGGTTCCTACCACTTCGCCAGAAGCGCACGACAAGGGTGGAGCAACCCCAGCGCGGGCAGGTGGGGCAACCCCTACAGAATGCCTTGTGCTGGATGGCGCGGCAACTCGGCGGAACTAACCGACAAAATCGTGCGTATAGCCCACCATGCAGTGCGTGGGTACATTAAGCTGGAGCGTGATGGGGCTGACGGCCCCGGCCAGGCCTCCGCGGCAAGTGTTTCAGCCGCAGGAGGGAAGCAGGCGAGTGCCCTCGCAGGGAGCCCAGGCGGGGATCCCGGCTACGGCGTCTGGGGCACGCACGGCGCGCCCGGAGGTAAGACCGCTGGAGATCGACTGGTCTCAAGTTGTTCGCCACTGCATGGATGGGGATTCCGGCGCATGGGCCGAACTGGTTCGTGAGCACCACCGGCGTGTCTATGGCTTGTGCTACCGGTTCACGGGAAACCCGGCGGATGCCGAGGACCTGACGCAGGACGTCTTCCTTAAGATCTATTCCAATCTTTCAAGTTTCGACACCGGGCGGGGCAGCCTGCAGGTGTGGATCACGACGATGACGCGGAATCTGCTGGTGGATAACTTCCGGCGGACGAAGAATCAGCGGGCGACGGGTTCACTGGACGAGGGCTGGGATGGGGCCGAAGAGCTGCGGCCGGTGGACCGGCTGATGTCGGCGGGGCCCTCTCCGCATGAATCGGCGGCCAAGAAGGAACTGGCGAAGATGGTGCAAGGGGCGCTGGCGAAGGTATCGCCGGAGCTGCGCGAAGCAGTGATTCTAAGGGATTTGCAGGACATGGATTACCGGGAAATAGCCCAGGTGCTTGGCATTCCGGAGGGAACGGTGAAGAGCCGGATTAGCCGGGGCCGCGCGGAACTGGCGCGCCTGCTGGAACGTACTAAACGGGAGGTGATGTAGGCGATGGCAGACCGCGTACACATTCCGAACTCTCCAGCGTGCGGGCAGTGGGAAACCCTGCTGGCAGATGCGCTGGACGGCACGCTGAGGCCCGAGGACGAGGCGACCTTCAGCGGGCACATGGCGAGCTGCTCTGCCTGCACCGCACTGTTTGAGGAAGCCCGGCGCGGGCGGGAGTGGCTGGAGTTTCTTTCGCCCGAGCCGGAGATTCCCGAGGGCCTGATGGCGCGCATCCTGGCGTCGACAGGTCCGGGACAGGTGGCCGGCTACGGGCTGGTTGCGGGCGACAGCGCGACGCTGTCCGTTCCCCCGGTGTGGCAGCAGACGGGCTTCATGGGCAGGATGCGGCGGTTCGCCGAGCCGCGGCTGATGATGACGGTGGCGATGGCCTTCTTCTCGATTGCGCTGACGCTGAACCTGACGGGGATCCGGCTGCATGAGTTGCGGCTCTCGGATCTGCGGCCGTCGGCGATGCGTTCGCTGCTGGAGCGGCAGATTACGGTGGCTTCGACGCCGATTATCCGCTACTACGATCACCTGCGGGTGGTGTATGAGTTTCAATCGCGGATGCGGGAGCTGCGCCGCAGCACGGAGGCCGAAGGCGAAGGGCAGCATAGAAGAAACAACAGTGAGCCCTCTGCGCCGGGGGAATCGAAGCAGAATCCGCCGCGGAAGGATGGAGGGTCGAGGGTCGATCCTCCACAGCAGTCAGGGACTCCGGCGATCAGGGATTCGTCAGATTATGTGGAAGCAAACTTAACGCTTAAGGACCGGCCTGGGCATTCGGGCGGCGCTGTGCTTTCCGTCTTACGGTTTCAGGGGCGAAAGATCGCCAACAGAAACTCCGGCTCCACAAGTGCACTATGGGAAAGGAGCACGCGATGGATTGCGTAAATCATGCTGGTGTGACTGCAACAGCGTACTGCCAGAACTGCGGCAAGGCGATGTGTGCGAGTTGCGTGCGCACGACGCCGAGCGGGCAGGTGCTGTGCGAACCGTGCGCGATGAGCTGGCAGAACCTGCAGCAGCCGTTTATTCCGCCGCCGGGGGGTTCGCCGAACCCGATTGCCGCGGCGGTGCTGGGGTTGATACCCGGCGTGGGCGCGATGTACAACGGGCAGTTCTTCAAGGGGCTGATCCACGTTGTGATCTTCGCGGTGCTGGTGAGCATCAGCAGCCACTTCGGGATCTTTGGAATCTTTATTGCCGCGTGGGTCTGCTACCAGGTGTTTGACGCGTATCACACGGCGATCGCGCGGCGCGATGGATTGCCGCTGCCCGATCCGCTTGGGCTGAACGAGGTGGGCAACTGGCTGAACCTGGGCGGAAGGCCGCCGTATGTGGGCCAGCAGCCGCCGGCAGCGCCGGGAGCGGCGGGGCAAACATCAGGAACGACGCCGGGGGCCTACCAGGCTCCGCCGTTTTCGTCGGGCTACCAACAGGCCCCGTATCAGGCGCCGTTTACGCCGGCTGCGGGATTTACAGACCCGGCCGTGCCGCCGATTCCGCCTGTGCCACCGCTGGGCTGGAAGCGGAAGGAGCCGATCGGGGCGATCATCCTGATTGGTTTTGGACTGATTCTGCTGCTGAACCAGATGGGCTACCTGGCGGAGCACTTTGTGCACTTCCTGTGGCCGCTGATCTTTATCGCGCTGGGATTGTGGATGATTCTTCGCCGCTTCGGTGACACGAAGGGGGGCATGTGATGAACAAGTATTTTTTGATTCGCCGATTGATGGGTCCTTCAATCCTGCTGCTGCTTGGCATAGTGGCGCTGCTGCACCAGGCCGATCTGGTGAGCTGGAATATCTTCGTTCCGCTGCTGCTGATTTTGATTGGCGTGCTGAAGCTGGCGCAGAGAGCGGTGCTGGCGTCGATGGGGGATGAGGCGCTGTATTCCGGTTACCCGGGCAACTATCCGGGAGGGTATCCCGGCGGCTACCCCGGCTACCAGGGCGGTCCTTATCCGTATGGCGCACCGCCTACGGGCACGCAGGCGCCCACGCAGACGGGCACTTCGATTGTTCCAGCTCCTCCAGAGAATCACAGCGGCTCGAATGGAGGCCAGCAATGAGCAGCCAGCCTCCGTACACGCCGCCGGGTGGTGGGGTGCCTCCGCCGTACGATCCGCGGACGCAGTGGCGGGTATACCGCGAGCAGCAGCGTGCGGCGTGGCGCGCCCAGCGGGACGCGATGAAAGCACAGCAGCATGCGTGGAAGGCGGGCTGGGGCCGGGTTCCGCATGCTCCATCGATTGTGGGGCCGATCATTTTGATTGCGTTCGGCACGATCGGCCTGCTGATGTATACGGGCCGCATTGCGCCGGGAATGTTCTGGAACTGGTATGGCCACTGGTGGCCGTTGCTGCTGATCGCGGCGGGCCTCGCGCTACTGGCTGAGTGGGCGCTGGATATGCGCAGGCAGACGCCGGTGCATCGCGGCGGCGGTTATGTGGGCGTGCTGATTCTGCTGGCGATTCTGGGCTTCGGCGCTTCGGGGTGGGCAAATTTCTGGGGACCGATGCGCGCCAACTTCGGCGGCCACGACGACAACTTTTTCAACTTCTTTGGACTGCCGGAGCACGACCAGGAACTGGAGCCGCAGAGTGTGCCTGCGCCGGCGAATGCCGTCATCCAGATCGAGAATCCGCGGGGCGATGTGAGTGTAACGGCGGGCGATGGCAACACGGTTGACGTGCGGGCGAATGCCGTTGCGTTTGCGAGCTCGGATGCCGACGCGAAAAAGATTTTCGATGCTGAACAGGCGCACGTGACGGTGAGCGGCAACACGGTGCTGGTGAAGTCCGAGAGTAATGACCGCGGGCGGCTGAACGTGAGCATCACGGTGCCGAAGACGGCGCAAGTGACGATCACGACGGGCCACGGCGACGTGACAGCCGCAGGGCTGGGCGCGGGCCTGACCATTTCGTCGAGCCACGGAGATGTGCAACTGAGCACCATCAAGGGCTCGGTGCAGGTGCATTTTTCAAATGACCGCGGCGATTTTTCAGCGCACCAGATCGACGGCGACCTGGCGGCCGATGGCAACTGCAACGACCTGACCTTCTCCGAGATCAAGGGCAAGGTGTCAATGAATGGCGAGCTCTTTGGCGATGTGCACATGGAGAATGTCAACGGGCCGCTGCATCTGCATACCTCGATCACCGACGTGGAGGTGGCCACGCTGCCTGGCGATCTGACGCTCAACTCCGATGATCTGCGGGTGACGGAAGCGAAGGGACCGGTGCGGGTTTCAACGCACTCGAAGGATGTTGACCTGAGCGAGATTTACGGCGACACGGTGGTGACGAACAGCCGCGGCGAGATCTCGGTGTCGCCGGCTGGCGCGTACAACGTGGATGCAAAGAACGGCAAGGGCGATGTGGAGATTACGCTGCCACCGGGCACCTCGGCGACGGTGGATGGGCGCACGCACAACGGCGACATCGTTTCGGATTATCCGCTGGAGATCAGCGGCGATGAGAGCAAAACGGTGACGGGCAAGATTGGCGCCGGCGCGAACAGAATCAGCCTGGTTGCCGATGTGGGCGATGTGCGGATTAAAAAGGGCGATGGATTTCCGCCGATTCCGCCAACACCGCCGACCGCTGCTGCATCGCCGGCTGCCCCGAATGCACCGCACCTGAAGGCGCCGAAGAAGCCCGAGCAACCGGTGGAGCAGTAAGGGAGCGTTGACAGTTGGTGGAGATTGCGGCGGCAGCGATGCCGCCGTTTTCATTTGGGCTACTCGGCCTTCAGCGCTTCTATCGGATCGACGCTTGCGGCCCGGCGCGCCGGGAGTGCCGCAGCCAGCAGGCCGCAGAGAACAAGCAGAATCGCCGCGCCCGCTATAGTGGGCAGATCGTGGGCGCTCACGCCATACAGAAAGCGGCCGACGAGCTTTCCGGAAGCCAGGGCAAGAGCAGTGCCGGCGGCAGCGCCGCCAAGCAGCATGACGCCGGCCTGGCGCAGCACCATCCACAGAAGATGCGCGCGGGTTGCGCCGAGAGCGATGCGAACGCCGATCTCGTGCCTGCGCTGAGCCACGAGATAGGCCAGCAGCCCGTAGAGTCCGGCAACCGACAGCAGCAAAGCCGAAGCGCCGAAGAATTCGAGCAGATGCGCGGCGAGGCGCTGGCTGCCATAGGAGTCTTCGACAATCTGATCCATGCTGGTGATCGTCGCCGTTTCAAGTTCCGGACTGGACTGTTTCAACACCGCGCGCAACTCCGGTATCACCTGGGAAACGGGCTTGTCGGTGCGGAGCGTGAGGTCCATCGCAATGCCTTCGAGCACGTTGTAATAGCCGGCGTCCGGGCCAAACTGTGGAATGGCAATTTCAATCTCAGGTTGAGCGGAGTCGGCTATCGTGCTCTGGCGCTCGTCGTCGAGCACGCCGACGATGATCATCGGCGCATTCTCGCTGCGGCTGAGAAGCTTCTGTCCGAGGATCGATCTGGGATCATGCTTGTCTGGCGCCCACTGACGAGCGAAGGCCTGGTTTACCACGATGACGGGCTGTGAGGTTGCGGTGTCCTCGGCATTGAAGAAGCGTCCGGCAGCCATCCTGAACCCCAGCACACGCTGCATTCCCGGAGTTACCGCCTTTAGAAAGGCGAGAATTTTTCTGTCGTTCAACTTCAATTCGAAGTGGATAAGGAACGTGTTGCCGAGAGGGACAGAGCTGATCAGCCCCGCGCTCTCAACGCCGTGTATCCGTTGCGCCCGGTCGAGCAACGGCAGGTAGAGCGCGTGCGTCAGATCCTTATGCTCGAATCGAAACGCCGGGATGCTGAGGTGCGCGACTACGATGTGATCGGTGCGATAACCGAGCGGGACCTGACGCAGCGTGTAGATGGTGCGCAAAAGCAAGCCGCAGGTAACAAGCAGAGCCAACGACAGGGCAATTTCGCCGGCGACAAGCACGGCCCGCGTACGATGCTGGCGTTTCGATATGCCGGTCCGCATCCCTCCCTGCCGCAGCGCAGGCTCGATCGGAGCGCGAACCGCCATCAGGGCCGGCCAAGTGGTGGAAACGATTGTCGAGAGCAGAGTCAATGCAAGCAGCGCGACCATAATTCGGAGATCGGGCACCGCGGAAACAGGTAAAGGAAGACTCTGGCCCAGCTCATGCGCGAGAACCCTGACCGAAGCGATTGCCAGCGCAGCGCCGAGCAGAGCAGCGATTCCGTTGAGCACGAAACCTTCAATCAGCATCTGCCGCGTGATTCGCAAGCGGCCCGCGCCGAGAGCGACGCGCGTCGCAACCTCGCGCTGCTTCGCCATGTTCCTAGCCATCATGAGACTCATCCCATTCAGGCAGGCGATCAGCCACAGCACGCTGGCCGCGGCAAGCAGTGCGAGCAGGCCCTTGCGCACATCGGTACTTACCAGCGTGTCTGAGTAGCGCTCGACGCGGACCCTGGAATGGTCCTCACGCAAAAGAGCATCGGTGTAATCGGCGGCGACGCGCTTCTGCACCAGCGCCATCTCCGCGGCGGCGCGCGCAATCGAAACCCCTGGCCGAAGCCTCGCCAGAGTTGTGTACTGCATTGCTTTAAAGGCGCGGTCTTTGTCGTCATCGCTTAATTCAACGGGCACCCAGACCTGCGGGACATTTTCGATTCCGGCCGGATAGCGAAAGGCAGCCGGCATGACGCCGGCAACGGTGAAGGTCTGGTTGTTGATTTTGACGGTTCTGCCCAGCACATTGCGATCGGCGGCGAAGACCTGGCGCCAGGCGGCATCGCTGAGGACAATCGTGCCCGCATTTGCGTCGGCAGCGAGGCTGGGCGCACCGGGAATAAAGCTGTGACCGAAGGCGGGCTGCACACCGAGCACTTGAAACAGATTCGCGCTCACGCGCTGCGCGTCTACTTCCTGCGCAGCGTCACGGCCTTCGAGGTAGTTGCGGCCGTTCATTTGAGCTGAAAAAGCGAGAGCGCTGAAAGATCGCGCCTGCGCTTGCCACTGTTCGATGTCGCGCCAGGGCGTCTTCCACGCGCCCGGCGATCCGTCGGTTTCCTTTAACGTCACCAGGCTGCGCGCATCGCGGTAGGGCACAGGCCGCAGCAGCACGCGATCGACGACGGTGAACATGGCGGCCGATGCGGCGATTCCGAGTGCCATGGTGCCGATGACGGCGAGCGCAAAGGCGGGTCTGCGCCTGATCGAGCGCAGCGTGGAGCGAAAATCCTGCACGAGCGATTCGAGCCAGTTCCAGCTCCACGTGGAGTGGGTTTGATCGCGCAGCAGGGCGGGATTGCCGAAGGATCGGAGTGCCGCGTAGCGCGCTGCATCGGGTGACATACCAGCTGCGATATTCTCGTCGATCTGCCGATCGAGATGGAATTGCAGTTCGTCGTCGAGCTGAACCGCAGCGCTGCCGCGACGAAAGGCCATGCGGAACTTGACCGGTAGCTGATTGAACCACTTGTTCAGGTCTCGCTGAGGGTCGGGCATCATGTTCAGGCCTCGCTGAGGATGATGTTGATGGCTGAGGAGAGGCGGTTCCAGTTGGCGGTTTCGGCCTCAAGCTGTTTGCGGCCGGCGGCGGTGAGCGCGTAGAAGCGGGCCTGGCGGCCGGTTTCGCTTTCGGCCCAGCGCGCCTTGATCCAACCCTGCTGCTCAAGGCGATGGAGGGCGGGATAGAGCGAGCCCTGCTGCACCTGGAGAACTTCGCCGGAGAGCTGCTGGATGCGCTTCGCAATGGCCCAGCCATGCATTGGTTCAGGAGAGAGGGTTCTGAGGATGAGGAGGTCGAGAGTTCCCTGCACGAGATCGCTTGGCTTGCCCATGCCTAGATTATCTACACGATGTTGTGTAGATCGTCAAGGTGTGAGGGGAAGATGGCGCGGGAGATGAGAAGAAATTCGCGGTTCACGGAGGCAGCCGATTCGTTGTATTCTCCTGGGGCGGGAGGAAGGCAGATGGATACGCCGACTAGAACGCCGGTAAGAGTGATCACCGTAGAGCGGGAGTATGGCTCGCGCGGGCGCGAGTTTGCCCATACGTTGGCGGCGCGGCTGGGCTGGAAGCTGCTGGACTCGGAGCTGGTGTGCGCGGCGGCGAAGGCCGCGGGCGTGACGCCGGAGCTGGCGGCGAAGTATGACGAGCGGCTCGATCCGTGGTATTACCGCTACGGCAGAATCTTTTGGCATGACTCGCCATATCCCATGACGGGCCTTGCGGAGGACCAGATCTTCGATTCGGAGCGGATGCAGACGCTGATCCGAAAGGAGATTGAGAATGCGGCGCGTGAGGGCGAGTGCGTGATTGTGGGGCGCGGTGCAGCGTGCGCGCTGGCGTGCCATCCGGGGTGCTTTCATGTGTTTGTCTATGCCACGTCGAAGGCGAAGCGCGAATGGTTTGTGCGGTCGTTTCCGAAGCAGGCGGAGGAGGCAGACCAGATGCTGGCGGCCTTCGAT
>JBATYG010000153.1:0-4353 GCA_049673945.1 Occallatibacter sp. | reverse complement strand
ATGATCTCTTCGCTGCCGGTCGCCTTGGTCAGCGCCATCACCGCGGGAACGCGCGCGCTCTGTGCGCCGGTGAATCCGGTCCGCTCCTGCGAGCCGTGGCTGTAGGTGAAGACGGCGATTTCGTCATAAGGCGTCAATGCGCCCTGGATCGCGTCGAGCGAGTCGTTCACCCGGTTCATCGTGTCCGAGGTCAGGCTCTGGTCGACCACAAATGCGATCGAGAGCGGCATCGCATCGACGGAGAAGACCTTCAGCGGCTCATAGACGCCATTCTCAAAGACTCTGAAGTCGCGCCATGTCAGACCCGGTACGAGGTGCCCCTTGGTGTCCTTTACGGTTACGGGAACCTCGACATAGGTGGTGTAAGTGCGGATCACGGTGCCGATGCGTTCCGGACCCTCGCCAGGTGCGGGCAGCTCCGGAGGGGTGGTCTGGAGCGGAGTACTGGGCGCAGCGGTCTGGCTCGGCGGAGGTTGCGTCGCCGGCTGCTCCTGGCCGGGAGCCGTGCCAGTGCTCGAATTCGAATTCCCGGCCCCCATCCCCGGCTTTACGCCGTTGGTCAGGTCACCGAGAGGTGCGTTGCCCTGTGGTGTCGGAGCATCCGGCACGGCAGGTTGCTGCTGTCCCGCGGCGTAAACGCCATAACTCAGACCCGAACCCATCACTGCGGCCAGCATCGTTGCCGTCAAACCAAACTTCACAGGTATGCTTCTCCTCCCAAACCGCTGCCGGCGGTCGAACGGCCTGTGGAACCGATACTCGCCAAGACGGAAACACACCCGCCACAACGGGCTGCAATCGTCAGAGTATCAGACGCGCCAGTGCGCCACAGGTTGGCTTGCCGATGAGCCACTTGCGATATGCTCTCTTCGAGGCGGTTTTCCCGTCTATTACAAAGGATGCGCGTTCCCCTGCTCCCAGTTGCGCTGCTGTTCGCCCTGCCTCTGTTCTCAAAGCCGGCATGGGCCCAGCTTGCGCCTTCGCCCGATGCACCCCCGGTGAGCAACGCCCCTGCCGCACCGGAAGACGATCAGTCCGTGGCCACGTTCAAAATCCAGGTCAACCTCGTCGATCTCTTCTTCACGGTGAAGGACAAGAATGGCGCCCTCGTTCCCCACCTCACCAAGGACAACTGCAACGTTGCCGAAGACAAGGTGCCGCAGACCCTCAAGCACTTCGTCTCTGAAACCAACCAGCCCCTCACCCTGGGCATTCTGCTCGATACCTCCGGCAGCCAGCAGCGCGTGCTGCCCCTCGAGCAGGAAGCCGGCAGCCAGTTTCTTCAAGAGGTGCTGCGGCAGAAGGATGAAGCCTTCCTTCTCTCCTTCGATGTGGACGTCGATCTGCTGCAGGACTTCACCAACAGCGCGCATGAGCTCAGCCACGCACTCGACAAGGCTTCCATCAACACCGCCGGCGGCAACGGCGCCGCGGGCATTCCCGGCATCGGCGGCGGCCCCGTGCCCGTGCACGGCACGCCCAAGGGCACGCTGCTCTACGACGCCATCTACCTCGCCGCCAATCAGAAGCTCAACCAGGAGTCAGGCCGCAAGGCCATGATCATCCTCACCGATGGCGATGACCAGGGCAGCAACACGAAAATCACTGAAGCGATTGCCGCGGCGCAGCGCTCGAACGTGATCATCTACGTGATCCTCATCGCCGATACCGAGTTCTACGGTGGCTTCAACATGGGCTACACCGGCTACTCCGCTGCCAAGAAGATTGCCGAAGAGACCGGTGGCCGCCTGATCAACGTGGGCAACAACGGCAAGAAGCTCGAGGCCGCCTTCCAGCAGATTCAGGATGAGCTGCGCACGCAGTACGTGGCCACCTATACGCCCACGAATGCCAAGCAGGACGGCACCTTCCGCCACATCGCGATCGACTGCAAAGACAGCGGCAACGATCTTAAGGTGCAGGTCCGCAAGGGCTACTTCGCTCCCAGCCCCGGCAGCGACAACTCTGGCAACTGACTCGGCTGCCCTGGTAAGCGCAACCCATCTCCATCGTGCGGAAAATTCTTCCCGTGTTGCGCAATAAATCGCGGTCAAACTCCGACCGCTTTAGTCGCGTCTTTCACGTGAATCCCCATCCGCGCTCCAGGAATGCTCCACGTGGAACAATTTTTCACTGAGCCCCATTTTCGACCCCTGCACTCTGCCCCGGGATCTTGATCCCTGACCCCTGCTTTTTGCTCCACGTGGAACATTTTTCCCTCTCCCAGTGGGTAGAAATTCCCTCCCCCCGGACGAAACTTCCCACTCATCGGCACATCGCTCGCAGCGCCGCCCGCGCGCATCGCCGCCGCAACTCTCTTGATAAGCGCACTTGGAAAGAAGCCGCGCCTGGCTTCCCACTTTGGCACACGAGATGCAAACGAAGAAGGCATCTGAGACTTGCCGTTAGCTCAGGCCGCTGTGGGCGGTGCCAGACAGCGAGTGTGCGCGCAAGGAGGGGAGAAAAATGTTGAGAATAACTTTTGCTGTAGCGATGGTCATGGTAGCTCTTTCGAGCAATCCCTTTATGCGCAAGCATGCCGATGGGCAGGGGTCCGCAAAACCGGTAATTCCTGCCTCGCGGCACTTCGTCCCGAAACATGAGACGGCGCCGGCGTACTCACACAACGGCGGAGCGAAGCCGCAGGCCCGGCGTGGCGGGCATATCGACTTTGAAGCGGTGGGTGTGTGACCACTGCGCCGGAATTGCACCGAAAACAGGGCCGGAGAGAGTCTCCGGCCTTCAGTTTTCGAGCCATTCGATTACTGATTTGAAAGCACTTGCGTTACCGGAGTTTGGAAACCGGGTAATCTGGCGCTGCGCTGGCGCACCTGACTAATATCGGCTGTGCTGGACGGGACCCGAGATGGGCCGAGATGGCAAGGACCCCTTTTGCCTCAACTACAAGGATCCATTGCCTCAACTATTTGCAGAGGTGCTGCAGTCATGCTGAACGATTTCCCCGCGCAGGACGGTTTCGAAATCAGTCCGCGGTTTCGCCAGAGCATTGAAGAGCGCATAGTCAGGCTCGAACGGGACGCCGACTACGATGAGGCGCAGATCCCGCGCCTCTACAACAGCGATCACATTCGGCGGCAGAAGCGGCTGGTCGCCGTCGAGCGTTCGGAAGCGATGCGCATGCGAACCTTTCTCGACCGCTCGCAGGTCCGAGAGCAGAAGCCTTCGATTACGCTCTGAGCAGATTCACCGCAAAAGCACGAAACGCCGCGTTCCCCAATGGGATCGCGGCGTTTTGTTTGCTTCACGGATTCTGGAGCACCGGGCGGGATTCGAACCCGCGAATACAGGTTTTGCAGACCTGCGCGTTAGCCGCTTCGCCACCGATGCGTACTTGCAAATCGGTCTGAATTGAATCTCAGGCCGACTTGGGCAATTCTTTTTTCGAAAGATACCAGGTTTCGACCTTGAGGCCACCGCCGCCGCCATTGAGCCGCTTTGCCGCATCAGCGACGGTTGCCGGCGCGGGTACGATGACATCTTCACCCGGCGTCCAGTTGGCGCCAACGCTCACGCCGTTCGCATCGATCGCCTGCAGACCCTGGAAGACGCGAAGGAGCTCTTCGATATTGCGGCCGAGCTGCTGCGGGTAGTAGATGATGGCGCGAATATTCTGCTTCGGATCGATCGCGAAGACGGCGCGCACGGTCGAGGTATCGGACACGGAAGGATGCACGAGACCGTAGAGGCCGGCGACCTTCTGATCGATGTCGGCGACAACCGGAAACTTCACCTCGACGCCGGAGCTCTGCTCAAGATCTCGCACCCAGGCGATGTGCGAGTAAATGGAATCGATGGAGACGCCGATCAACTGCACGCCGAGCGCATCGAAGCGCTCCCAGGCGCGGGCGAAGGCGACGAACTCGGTGGAGCAGACGGGCGTGAAATCGGCTGGATGCGAGAAGAGCAGCACATATTTGCCCTTCGACGTGTAGTCGCTGAGGCGGATCACGCCCTGCGTGGATTTAACCTCAAAGTCCGGCGCGGTCTCAAGAATGCGCGGGATGCGGCTCTCTTGCTCAATGCTCATGGAAAATCTCCTTACCTTGATTTCGATGCGGGCAGACGCATGGCGCCCGAAAAGTTGAAAAACCCACCAGCCTGTCCGGCGGGTGGGTCGTTGGGAAAGTCGAGATTGTGTCTCGGAATCTAGCCCATCGAGCACGCCCGCGCGGCGCCGCACATACAAGAGCAGCACATACACATTGCGGGAGTGGAGAAACGGGTCATTGGTTTCGTGAGTTCCTCAAATTCTGTAACCAAGGCTATTGTGGATCGGGGATCGTGTCAAGGTCGCCGAGGCACCCATTTTTGGGATGTCCGTGCTTGCCCACC
>JBATYG010000152.1:0-3368 GCA_049673945.1 Occallatibacter sp. | reverse complement strand
GGGTAGGAGGGCTCTGGGAGGGGATCTGAAATCGACCGGCTCCTGGGGTCCCGCCCACCTCTACTGTGGCACAGGTAGTGGGATTGTTGCGCAAGACGGATTTAGAACCGCGCGGAATGCGGAAGATCAGGATTCTATCTACAACTGCAGTCCCACGACATAAAAAAGGAAGATTCAAAGGGATGAGTCCATCCGCGGTTAGACGCCCCGTTTCTCATGGTAGGATGACAGCGACACTCTTGCGGGGGTCCATGCGTACTCTCTACGCGGTCGCTTTGCTCTCGGCAAGCGCTTTGCTTTCCTCCCTTCCGGTCCAAGCCGAATCCGACCCCCCCGTGACCCAGCGGGTCAGCGCTGCGCAACTGGAACAGACGCTAGCCGCGTCGCATGCCACGAGCGACGCTGACCTCGCCCAGCAACTTTCTACGCTCGAGCCCACTGAGCGGCTCAGCACGCCGCAGCTGACAAGCCTTAGCAAGGCGCTGCCAGGCGAGAAATCCCGGCTGGCCCTGATGATGCTGGCCGACAAGTCGATCTTCCTCGATCCTCCCGCAGCCGACATCCTGCCCGACCCCACACCCGATCCCGCGGCCACGCGCCAGATGCTCGTCCACATCGTCAACTACGTCAACACTACGCTTCGCCAACTGCCCAACCTGATCGCTTCACGCGAGATCACGAGCTTCGAGGATCGGCCCGCGGAAGACATTCTCGATGCCAACGGGGTCGTCAGCTTCAGTTATCAGCCCTTGCACTTCGTCGGAAACTCGGTCAACGATGTCACCTTCCGTGACCGCAAGGAGCTTGTTGAAGATGCCCCACGGAAAGACAAGCGGGGTCAGGTTGGCGGCCTGGTTACGACGGGAGAATTTGGTCCCATCCTGAGCATCGTGGTGGGCGATGCACTCAAAGGAAAGATCATGTGGGGACGCTGGGAGCGGGGCGCAGACGGCCGCGTCGCCGTCTTTCGGTATACCGTGCCCGACGACAAATCGAACTACCGCGTGAGATTCTGCTGCGTTCCGGGAGGAGTCGACACGGGCAGTGGGCAGGGCAAAATGCAGATATTTGACGCGCGAGCAAGCTACCACGGGGAGATTACATTCAACCCCAGCGACGGCTCGATTCTGCGTATGACGCTGCGAGCCGACATGCCGCCCACCGGTTTGGTGACCAACGCCGACATCGCAATCGACTATGGCACGGTTGATATTGCAGGAAAACCCTCGATCTGTCCGATTCGAAGCGTCTCAAGCCTGCAGGCGCACATAGCCGAGCAACACGGCATGGCCTCGTCGGCCTTTTATCACGGTCCGACGAAGACCTTCCTGAACGACATCGGCTTCGATCACTATCGGCGCTTCGGGTCGGAGTCACGCATCCTGACAAGCTCCGGCGCCGCGCCAAAACCCTGATAATGGGTGCCTGCGCGATCATCGCGCCTTGTAGAACCGAATCCGCACCGCGGGCTTTCCATCGACCGTGGCGCCTTGAAGGGTGCCCACATAAACTCCATCGTTGAGCCAGTCGTATTTGCCGAGTGGCGCCTCGAAGACCGGCCCGGTCAGCAGGCGAGCACTCTTCTCGCCTTTGCCAGGGCAGAACGTTCCCTTGTTGAGAACGTTGATAATGACGCCGTCGTCGGTCTGAATCATGTAGTCGGCGTTGATCTGGTGGCAACCTGACTTTGAAGCCAGTTGCCAGTCCCACCCGCCGGGCAGAATCTTGCCCTTGATGTTTGGCCCGGCAAATGTGCCGCCGGTGATGGGAACGATGTTTCGCTCGCCCCACGGCGTTTCGCCGGGATGGACGGATGCGCCGAGAGTGACAACCTCCTCGTAGACGAAGTCGAGCTTCGGCGTGTCGTCGACCAGGTTGGTGGCTGCCTGTGCGTGAAGACAAATCGGCGCGTGGCTAGAGAGAAGAACAGCGGCCGCGACGACGGCGAGGTGGAAGGAGAGCTTTTTACGCAGAGGGTGCACGAACGATATTGTGGCACAGCGGAGGGTGCGTTGAGATTGGTGCTTTCCTACCCTTCGGCGACGCAAGGCGAAAGGGCGGCCAACCTAGCGGCGGAGAGGGTGTATCGCTTTCCCAGGTTTCAGAAGCGAGATCTCCACCCCACAGACGAAGACCTGTCTGTGGGGACCCCTGCCCTGGGGCACCCACTTGTCGTGGATGGGAAGAATCCCAAAGACCTGGGCCACCCGCCGGCACCTGTCACTTGCGACAGTAGTAATCGAATGATTCGATGGCTAGCATTCTCCGCACTAGCGTGCTGTTTTGCTTCAGCCAGCGAAGCATGAACAGCTTCGGATGACGCACACTTTTCTGGCTCCAAGGAAAAGGAGAGTATCAAAATGAAGCCGCTCATGCCTCCGATCAAGAAGGCGGAGACAGCGCCGTCGCTCGTGACCCAATAGAACAAAGCCTCAGGGTGCGGCGCGAGCGCCACCCTGAAGCTTTAGGCTGGGCAGGCTCGTCGTGTTCTGGATCCCGGTCGCCGCGAATAGTGCAGCCATCCCAGGTCTCGCCCCAAATCATGAGCCCTCTCGTCACAAGCCTGATCGTGTTCCTGTGCGTCTTTTCGAGCGCGCTTGTCGGTGTCTTTGTTTCGCCCAGGCTGCCCAGCGACCACGTCAGTCAGAGCTCAAAGGATGTGGTGAGGCTGGCGATGGCGTTGGTCTCGACGACTGTGGCAGTCGCGCTGGGGCTGCTGATTTCTTCGGCCAAGAGTTTCTACGATACGCAAAACAATGAAGTGACCCAGCTCGCCGCCAACTACATAGTGCTTGACCAGGTCCTCGCATTTTATGGGCCGGAAACGAGAGGGGCGCGCTCTGGCCTGCGGGACGGTCTGGCAAATCTGTTGGGCGACGGTGGGTATTTACACAGCATAAACAGATCCGATAATGCCTATGCGAATATCAAGTCCGGGAGCCACCTTCAGCAGGATGTCTTCGCAGCAGTACAGGGGCTTTCCCCGAAGGATGACAATCAAAGGGCTCTGAAGGCGGAGGCGCGGAGTGTTGTATTCCAGATCGGCCAAACACGTTGGTTGATCTTTGAACAGAACGCAGTTCCCGTTCCCAAGCTCTTGCTGTGCATGCTTGGGACCTGGCTCATCCTGTTATTCCTGAGTTTCGGGATATTTGCGCCTCGCAACCTGACCGTTCTTGTTGGCTTGTTTCTGGCTGCGCTGGCCGTGTCCGGCGCGATTCTGCTGATTCTTGAAATGTACCATCCTCAACTTGGGCTGATTCGAGTTTCCGACGCTCCTCTGCGCGCTGCTCTGGCACAGATTGGGCAATAGCGGCAAGCGCACCAGCCACCCCACCGGACAAACCGGACAAACCCGACAATCGGCC
>JBATYG010000151.1:0-12776 GCA_049673945.1 Occallatibacter sp. | reverse complement strand
ACATATAGGGACGAGCGGCGTTGCGAGGGGATATTCGTCCAGACGAAGCGGAGGCCGCAGTCTGTGGCGGGTCCACCGTCAAGGCCGACAATGAAGTATGGGCGGATATACGCCGCAACCCTTCGGGTCGGGGCCATTTTTCCCCATTTCTTTGTCGCTCGTCGCTAAGATGCACCCGGTATCTGTCACTCCTCACTTCGCGAAATGAGAAAAAATGGCTCCCGGCGCCACTCATCCCTATAGGTCGATACACCCTAGGTTTCGATCGAGGATGACGGCTTCAGCAGATCGAGAATGCGGTTGCGCTCCGCGCTGAGCGCCTGCGCCGTGGGCCCGAGGGCGACGAGACGGCCTTCGTGGATGAGCGCTACTTCAGCCGAGGTCGCGAAGGCGTCTGTGGCGTCGTGCGTGGCAAGCACTGTCTGTACATTGTGCTGGCGCAACCACGTTTGCAAACGCGCGAGCAGGGCGTCGCTGGCGGTTCCATCGAGCGCGGAGAATGGCTCATCGAGCAAGAGCAGGCGCGGCCCTGTTGCCAAGGCACGGGCCAAGGCCACGCGCTGCGCCTCGCCGCCGGAGAGAGCTCCAGGCTGGCGCTGGGCGAGCGCTGAGGCATCGACGAGATCGAGCATCTCGGCAACGCGGCTGTTGCGTGAAGGCCGATCAAGATACGCCACGCCATAGGCGACATTTTCCGAGACGGTCATCTGCGGAAAAAGCGCTGACTTCTGCGTGACGAAGGCAGTGCGACGGTCTCGGGGAGTGAGGTAAATGCCACGCCCGGTATCGGTAAACACGTTGCCATCGAGCGTGATACGGCCTGTGTCAGGGCGGTCGAGCCCCGCGAGCAGGCGAAGCAGAGTGCTCTTGCCCGCTCCCGAGGGCCCGAAGATCACGGTCCAGCCGGCAGGAAGGTGGCACTCCAACTGCAGATGAAAGGTGCCGCGGTGTGCATCGATGCTGAAGTTAAGCACGGCGGCCTCCGCGCGGGCGGCTGCCGAAATAGATCGCGGTAAGAGCCAGCACGCTGAACGCGAGAAGCACGGCGGCAGTGCGGCCGGCTGCTGGGTAATCAAAATTTTCAACCTGGTTGTAAAGCAGGATGGAGAGCGTGCGCGTTGCGCCGGGGATGTCGCCGCCGAGCATAAGGACGACTCCGAATTCGCCCACTGTATGCAGAAAGCTGAGGACGGCAGCAGCGAGCAACGAGCGGCGTGCGAGGGGGACGAGGATGCTGAAGACGATGCGTTGCGGGCGCGCGCCAAGCAGTTTCGCGGCGTCAACCAACTCGGGCGCAACCGCATTGAAGCCCGCAACCAATGGCTGTACGGCGAAGGGAAGGCTGTAGATGACCGATCCGACCACCAGACCGCCAAACGAGAAGGCGAGGGGATGCCCCAACATTTCGGTGATGCCGCGGCCCAAGGCAGTGCGGGGTCCCAGCAGTACGAGGAGAAAGAAGCCCAGCACCGTTGGAGGCAGTACCAGGGGGAGTGTCGCAATTGCCTCGAGGCCCGCGAGCCAGCGGCTGCGGCCCAGCACGAGCACCGCGGCAAGCGGAACAGCGATAGCAAGCAGGATGAGAGTCGTGACGGTCGCGAGGCGAAGGGTAAGGACGAAGGCTTGCCAGTCCATGCGCGCGATGGCCCTCAGTTCACAGGAGTCAGGCCGCTCTTCGCGAGCTGGGCCTGCACGGCGGGCGAAAGCAGCATGTTGAGCAGCTTGTGCGCTGCCTGCTGCTGTTGCGATCGCTTGAGCACAACCGCACCTTGCGCGATGGGCGGATACGCATCGCGTGGCATCACGAAGTAGCGGCCATTTGCTGCAAGGCGCGGTGTGAGAGCGAGTGTGAGCGAGATCAGGCCAGCGTCGGCGTTGCCCGAATCGACAAACTGGGCGGCCTGTGCGATGTTCTGGGCTGTGACGAGGCGTGCACTCAATGCGTCGTAGAGGTGAAGGCTGCGAAGGGCTGCGACAGCTGCGCGTCCATACGGCGCGCTCTCAGGGTTCGCGATGGAGAGGCGCTTGATCTGGGCACCGCGAAGCAGATCGAGCGAGGGCGGCGGAAGATGTGCGGCGTTGGGCGTCCACAGGACGAGGGTGCCGCGTGCGTAGACGGTGGGAGCTGAACCCTCGGCGAAGCCCGCATCGAGAAGGCGCCGGGGAAATTGTGTGTCGGCGGAAAGAAAGATGTCGAAGGGCGCGCCGTTTTGAATCTGTGAGGTGAGAATTGCCGAGGCCTGATAGGTGGCCTCAGCAGGGATGCCGGTGGCCTTGTGGAACTGATCGAGGATCGGAGGCAGCACGGGCTCAAGGTCTGCCGCCGCCGCAACGCGCAGCGGGGTTTGCGCATTTGCAGGCTGCGAACGAGGACTCCCCAGCAGAGCAAAGAGAATCGCAAAACCAGCGAAGGCTTTTTGAGGCGTCATCCTGAGCGAAATGCCCCTCCCGCTGGTAGGCTAACACTAAGGATGAGCGACAACCTTCATAGCTTAAAGTGTTTCGGATGTGGGGCACGGATTTCGGGATCCGAAGCCCGGGCCGATTTTCGTTGCGCCGAGTGCGGCGACCTCTTCGAGGTGGAATACCCCGGCTGGACCCTGCGGAAGGGGCCGGACAGGCCCAATCCAGGGGCGCTGAAGTGGCTGTGGCGCGAGCGCCGCTGCTCCTTTGACCCGCTCGATCAATCGGGCGTTTGGCGCTTCCGCGAGCTGCTTCCGATCCTCGAGAACTTCGGGAACGCAGTCACGCTCCGCGAGGGCGACACCCCGCTTTATCCGCTGAAGCGCGTTGCGCAGGCGCTCGGCATCGACCAGCTCTTTGCCAAGCACCAGGGCATGAATCCGACCGGCTCCTTCAAGGACACGGGCATGACCGCCGCGTTGAGTGTTGCGAAAGAGCGGGGCTTTACCTGGGTGGCGTGCGCATCAACGGGGAATACATCGGCGGCAATGGCCGCCTACGCGGCTCGTGCAGGTTTGCAGAGTCTGGTGTTGATTCCTGAGGGCAAGATTGCGTGGGGCAAGCTTGCGCAGGCGATGGACTACGGCGCGCTGACCTGCCAGCTCCAGACGGATTTCGACGGGTGCGTGAAAGTGCTGACGGAAATTGTGCGCGACGCGCCGATTTACCTTCTCAATTCGGTCAATCCGTATCGGCTGGAGGGGCAGAAGACGCCAGCTTTTGAAATCGCCGAGGCGCTGGATTGGAATGTGCCCGACCATCTCATCGTGCCGGGCGGCAACCTGGCAAACAGCTCGGCGCTCGGGAAAGGCTTCCGCGAAATGGTTGAGCTGGGGCTCGTCTCGCGCATGCCGAAGATCACAGTGGTGCAGGCAGAGGGCGCGAATCCGCTGGTGCGGAGTTTCAGGGCCAACGGCGGCGATGAACTTGCGCCCGTGCAGGCGAATACACGCGCGTCGGCAATTCGCATCGGCAACCCCGCATCATGGCGCAAGGCAGCGCGCGCAATCAAGGATTCGAGTGGCTGGTGCCTCGATGTGACGGAGACTGAGATCGCAATTGCCAAAGCGGAACTGGGCGAAGAAGGCCTCGGTTGCGAACCAGCCTCTGCGGTAACGCTTGCGGGTCTTAAGAAACTGCGCGCCGACGACGAGGTAAACAGCGCGGAGACCGTGGTGCTGCTGCTGACTGGCCACACGCTGAAGGATGCCGACTACACAATTGATTTCCATCGAGGGACACTCCTGAGCGCTGCCGAGGCAACGGGCTTCGAAAAGCAGATCGAAGCGTTGCGTCGCAATGCGCAGGTGGTGGAGGCGGACCCGGCAGCGGTGCTAGCGGCCATGAAGGGCAACGCGAGATGAGCGACCCAGCGAAAAAGAAGGCGGAGCCGCTGCGCCTTCGACTGCCCGCAACGTCGGCGAACCTTGGGCCCGGCTTCGATGCCGCGGCGGTGGCGCTGGACTTTCATCTGGAGATTGAAGCGCGGCCGGCCGAGAAGTATTCGATCACCGCGACGGGCCGCGATGCGGAACGCTGCAGCCGGATTGAAGACAATCTCATTCTCGGCATCTATCGCCGGCTGCTTGAAGAGAACGACAGGGAAGTGGTTCCGCTCGGGCTCGACATGCGCAACGAAATTCCCCTTGGCATGGGCTGCGGGTCATCGGCCGCGGGGCGGTTGGCTGCAGTTGCACTCGCCGATCATTTCGGCGAACTGGGCTGGAGCTCGGAGCAGATTCTCGAGGAAGCCAGCAGGCTTGAGGGCCACCCGGATAACGTGGCGGCATGCTGGCACGGCGGATTTGTTGTTGCGGCCTGCGAGGGACACGCGGTCCACGTGGCGCGCGTCGTTCCTCCGGCTGCATGGCGCGCGATCGTCGTGCTGCCGGCAAATCCGCTGGCGACGAGCAAGGCGCGAGCGGTGTTGCCGAACTGCTATTCAAGTGAAGATGCGATTGCCAATATTCAGTCGGCGGCGCTGCTGGCACTGGCGTTTGCGCAGGGGCGCGGGGAACTGCTTGAAACGGCGATGCGCGACCGGATTCATCAACCATATCGGGCATCGATATGCCCGCTGCTTCCGCAAGTGCTGCCGCTGGCCGGAAGCCATGGAATCCTGGGAGCGGCATTGAGTGGAGCAGGGCCCGCCGTGCTGGTGATCGTGGACGGCGAGCAACGCGTCGAAGAGGCATCGCTCGCCATTCGCGGGGCAGTTGGGGACATCATCAAACCGGAATTGCTAATATGCCGTTTCAAAGCCGACGGGGCGGATCGTCAGGCTTTGTGTGATCCTAATCAGGCTGGAAATCAGGGGCGAGAAAACCAATTTGGGAATCAGGCCAGTACGGGCCATTTATCACGCGAATAACAGTCGATTCAGTCCGTTGTCTTTTTTGTAAATCATCAATCGTGGTTACCGTTGGGATTACTTAAGATTGCTTGCTATTCCGCGTTGGAACACCTAAATTCGCTCCGTGGGCAGTTCTGGGGGAGGGCTGCTCTAGCGCCCGCGGTTCTTATAGAACCCGGGCGCTTCTAATTTTCCGCGCATCTTCTCCCGCGCCTTTTCGGAAAGCCATCACCTTACAAATCAGCGTTCCAGCCCGACATGCCGTTCTCTTCTGCGACTTTGCGGTAGGAAAAGGCATCTCATAGTGGCGCGGTGGAAGTAGACTGAAAAACTAGAGGCAAGCAAGGAGGAACATGGCGGGTTTGGGAGTTCTGGAAGTGAGCGATGCAACCTTTGACGAGGAGGTGCTGCGCAGCGAGCAGCCCGTCCTTGTGGATTTCTGGGCCGTCTGGTGCGGACCGTGTCGGGCGCTTGCGCCGATGGTCGATAGTCTGGCGACAGCCTACACCGGCAAGTTGAAGGTCGCGAAGATGAACGTGGACGAGAATGGCGCAACGCCATCGCGGTACGGAATTCGCGGAATTCCGACGCTGCTGTTTTTCAAAGGTGGCAAGGTGGCTGATCAGGTGGTGGGCTATGTACCCCAGAACGTCATTGAAGAGAAGCTCCAGCGTTTGCTCGCTTAGGCAGGAACAGTTCTGCTGCAGTTGAAAAGATAAGGCCTGGCATTGGATGCCGGGCCTTCTGCTTTTAGAGAAGATTTGGGAATGGGGATCGACGGGGGAAATGCTTATTTGTATTTGCGCAGCACGCCCAGCACCCGGCCCTGGATGGCAACGTGCGCCGCAGGAACGTAGATCGGTTCCATTTCAATGTTGGCCGGCTGAAGTCGGACGACATGGCCTTCCATGTAGTAGCGCTTCAGCGTGGTTTCGCTGCCGTGAACCAGCGCTACGACGATCTCGCCCTGCCGGGCCGTGCGCGTACGCTCGACCAGCACATAGTCGCCATTGATGATATGTTCGTCTCGCATTGAATCGCCCCGCACCTCAAGGGCAAAGACATCCCGGTTGCCGACGACATCGTGCAGTGAGATGGTTTCAGGCGTCTCGGAGGTTTCAACCGGCAATCCGGCCGCGATCCGGCCTGCGAGAGGCAGGCGCTCGCTTGAGCGCGTGCGCGCGCCGGGTGGGAGAATATCAATCGAACGGCTGCGGTTGTGGACGCGGTCGAGCAGGCCCTTCTTCTCAAGGTTCGTGATGTGCTTGTGCACAGTTGCCAGGCTCTTGAGCCCCATGCCACGCGCGATTTCTTCGAAGGACGGGGAATAGCCGTTGCGCGTGACAAATGACTCGAGAAAGTCGAGAACCTCTTTTTGTCTTCTAGTGACAGCCATGGGCGCATTATAGCGAACAAAAAGCGAATCGCAAGCCTCTTTTTCACCTTTTCTTTGCGCACAGGTTCCAAGTCAGGCATCGCGAGGTAATAAGCCCGGACGGGGTGCCGAGGGTTGCTGCCGCCCGTTTTGGGTCCAGCCGGGATGCGTGCCCATTTCCGGAATTTACCTCTTCACTTTTCTTCAGACTTCCTTGAGTTTCTCTCACCACCGAAGCAAGGTGGAGGGGAGCCACACGTTAGCGCGCATTAAGCAAGCCGTGCGGGACAAACAAGGCCCTGCAGCCAAGGCTCTGCAGGCCAGGCAGCCCAAAGCTGGAAGCGGGCAAGAGCGCGCAAAAAGGAATGCGGGATGAGGTTGTTGATCGCCGAAGACGATAAGACGCTGGCGCTGTTTCTTCGGCGTGGGCTTGAGGCAGACGGGCACCGGGTCAGCATCGCGGACGACGGCGCCGCGGCGGTGGAACTGGTCTTTGAGGAGCCGCCGGATCTGCTGATCCTCGACTTGAATCTGCCGGTCAAGGACGGCGAACAGGTGCTCGATGAAGTTCGCGCGCTGAACCCCGACCTTGGAGTGCTGGTACTCACGGGGCGGCAGGAGCTTGAAACGCGTGTGCGATGCCTGGATGCCGGCGCCGATGATTTTGTCATCAAGCCATTCAGCCTCGTGGAGCTTCGCGCGCGGGTTCGTTCGCTGATGCGGCGCATGCGCGGCGCTCGGTTGCTGCTGCGCGCAGGCGATGTGGAGCTGAACCGGCTGGATCACAGCGTTGCTCGCGGAGGCCACGCAGTGGAGCTGACCAACAAGGAGTTCGCGCTGCTTGAACACCTGATGCTCAACCGCGGCCATTGCGTGTCGCGGGTGGAGCTGCTCGATTCGGTGTGGAAGATGGAGCCGGGCCAGACGACGAACATTGTCGATGTGTATGTGAACTATCTGCGCCGCAAATTGACGGATGCGGTCCCGGGGCGGCTTATCCGAACGGTGCGCGGGCAGGGGTACATGGTGGCAGGGGATAGCGGGACGCACCTGGCTGCCCCGGAGCGCCCCGAACAACGAGAGCAGCAGGAAGCGATCTGACAAGATATTGGATTCGTAAGGAGAGACTTATGCAGGCTTATTCGACGGCGGCGGTTCCCAGGGCGGCGCGCATTCGCCCACGCACGGCAGTGGTAGCAAGTGCAGACTGCAGTGTGCGCCAGCGGCTCACCGAGGCGCTTACAGGTTTGCGGTGGCAGGTGCGCGAAGCCGGAGGCGGAGCAGAGGCTTGGGCGGAGGCCGAGGCGGCAACGCCGGAAGCGGTAATCGTCGATTCGTGGCTGCCCGATCTCGACCATGCGGAGTTTCTGAAGACCTTCGAGTCGACGTATCCCGAAGTGGAGTTGCTCTCGACCGACGGCAGTGTGGCTCACCAGAGAGCACGGGGCACGCACCGGCAGGAACTGCTGTACGCGATTCGCCAGATCCAGGAGACCGATACCGCTGCGTGGAATACCGCGCACGACGCTGTCGCGGAACCCGTCGTCGAGATGGCGCGAGTGACGACCCCCGCCAGAACACAGCCTGCGGGCGAGGGTGTCCCCGAGCTCATCGGCGAAGCGCCGTCGATGCTGGAAGTCAGCCGCCGCATTCGTCTGGTTGCGCCGCGGACGACGCCGGTGCTGATCGAAGGGCCGACCGGATCTGGTAAGGAGTTGGTGGCCGAGGCACTGCATCGGCTCTCCCCGCGAAGCCGCAAGCCCCTGGTGGTGCTGAACTGCGCTGCGATTCCCGATGCGCTGCTCGAGGCGGAACTGTTCGGGCACACGCGCGGAGCCTTTACGGGCGCGGTGCAGGGAAGGGTCGGTCGCATTGAAGCGGCGGATGGGGGAACTCTCTTTCTGGATGAGATCGGCGAGCTGCCCCTATCTTTGCAGGCCAAGTTGCTGCGGTTTGTGCAGAGCGGTGAGCTGCAGCGCGTGGGCGACAACCAGACAGTGAAGGTGGACGTGCGCATTATTGCGGCGACGCATCGGCAGTTGGGTCAGCAGGCGCAGGCCGGCAGCTTTCGCGCTGACCTCTATTACCGGCTGGCGGTCTTTCTGATCCGAACGCCACCGCTCGCGGAGCACATGGAGGATCTTGCCCTGCTGGTCCAGCACTTTCTTGAAGAGATGGGTCGCTCGGCGCCGTTGAAACGCATTGACGAAGCAGCGCTGGCGAGGCTTGCCGCACATAGCTGGCCCGGCAACGTGCGCGAGTTGGAGCATGTGCTCGAGCGGGCGGCGATTCTGGCCGGCGATAATCCGCTGCTGACATCGCAGGAGATCGATTTCGGAACCCTGGTGAATTGACGATGCAGATTGAGACGAGAATGAGCGACCAGCTCGCGCGCTACCTGGATATGGCAGCAAGCGAGGCGAAGTTGACGGCAGCGAACATGGCCAACATCGACACGCCGGGCTACCGCGCGGCGGGCATGGACTTCGACGCGGAGATGCGTAACGCCCTGAAGGGCGTGGACCTTGGAACCGCAGCGTCGCCCGTGCATGTGGGCCGGGTGGATGGCCTGATCGTACGGCCTGACGGCAACGATGTTTCGATGGATCGCGAGAGCCTGAACCTGGCAGAGGCGCAGTTGCGCTTTAAGACGGGCGTGGCCCTGCTGCGCCAGGAAGATCAGCGCGTGATGGACGCGATTCACGCAGACAGCAAGTAGCACTGCAGCAGGATAGGAGAAAGTGCGATGAATCTCTTCGGGGTGATGGAAACTTCGGGCTCGGCAATGCAGGCCGAGCGCATGCGCGCCGAGGTAGTGGCTGCGAACATGGCCAACGCCGAGACTACGCGGACGGAATCGGGCGGCCCATACCGGCGGCAGATGGTGGTCTTCGCCGCCAGCCAGGACAGTACGGAGTTTGCCGACTCGCTCGTGAACGCAACAGGAACGGCTGGGGCAGAGAAGCTCGATGGCATCAACAGCGGAGGCGTCGCGCCGGGCGTCCATATCGCCGCAGTGGTTGAGGACCCTGCGCCGCCGTTGAAGCGGTATGACCCGAGTCATCCGGACGCCGGGCCCGATGGCTATGTCGCATATCCGGACATTAATCCACTCACAGAAATGGTCGACCTGATGGGGGCGACGCGTGCCTATGGTCTGAACGGGTCGGCAGTGCAGGCGGAGAAGACGATGATCACATCGGCATTGGACATTGCGAAAGACTAGCGATCAAGATCTTGCATATTTTTTTGTGCACGAAGAGAAGCACGGCAGGAGGGAAAGATGGTTGACGGATTGACTTCAGTGGCGACGTCGGTGGTTCAGCAGGGAGGGGGCCTCGACGTATCGAGCCGCAGCTTCGAGCTGAACAGCACGAAGGGTTCTGCGGGTACGCCCTTCAGCAGCCTGCTGAGCGACGCAGTTGGGCAGGTGGATGCGCTCGAGAAGCAGGCTCACGCCGCGGTTACGGGATTGATGACCGGCTCCGGAGTGGATGTGCACCAGGCAATGATTGCGACGCAGAAGGCCGACATGGCCTTTGAGCTTGCGCTCTCGGTGAGGAACAAGGCGGTGCAGGCATATCAGAGCGTAATGGGAATGCAGTTCTAGCTGGGAACGAGACCCGAGGGCGATGACCACGACAGGAACACAACTGGAGAAAGCGGCGGTGCCGGCTGCGGGCACGTCCTCGCTGCAGGCGAACCTCGTCACGCTGTGGACCCGCGGACGCGTACGCTGGGCCTCAAGTACGGCCAGAGAGCGGCAGGGGGTGGCGTCTGCGGCGGCGTTGCTGCTCGGGCTCGTCGCGCTTCTCTTTTGGTACGGGCTGCACACCGAATGGAAGACCCTCTACGCCGGGCTTGATCCCGACGACGCCCGCCAGACCGGGCTGACGCTTACGCAGGCGCAAATTCCTTTTGATGTATCGGCAAACGGAACATCCATCCTGGTTCCCGCGCCGATGCTGGACAAGGCACGCCTGGCGACGGCAGCGAAGGGAGGCGTGAAGAGTGGCCGCCTTGGATTTGAGCTCTTCGACAAACCGAACTGGGTGGGCTCGGAGTTTGACGAACGGGTCAACTATCAGCGCGCTCTCGAGGGTGAGCTTGAACATACAGTTGCGACGCTGTCGGATGTTGAGTCGGCACGCGTGCACCTGGTGATGCCGCATGACTCGCTCTTTCGCGACGAAGAGCGGCCGGCAAAGGCCACTGTGGTGCTGAAGCTGCGGCATGCCACTCTCGCCGATGGCGAGGCTGACTCAATTCGCAATCTTGTGGCTTCAGCCGTGGACGGTCTGGCGCCGGACCGGGTGGTGCTGGTGGATGCCGCCGGGCGCCTGCAGCTTGGGCCGAAGACGGCCGAAGGAGAACTGCTGAGCGCTGAACAGGCGCTTGAGGAAAAGCTGGTAGCGACGCTGGAGCCCGTCACTGGTCCAGGAAATGTGCGGGCTTCGGTCACGCTGGATTACGACCAGTCGAACAGTGAAGAGACTCAGGAGACGTATGACCCGGACAAGTCGGCGACTCTCTCGATGCAGAGAACGGAGCAATCGAGCGGCGGCCAACCAGTCGCGGCCGGCGTGCCGGGTACGGCGTCTAATGCGCCCAACTCGCAGGCCCTGCCGGTTTATCCAAAGCTTACGACGCCACCGGAAACCTCGAAGTTGGAGTCGAGCACGTACGGGGTCTCGAAGGATGTGCGGCACGTGGTGCAATCTCCCGGCCGGGTGCGACGGCTTACAGCTGCTATCGTGGTGAACCATCGCTTCCTGCGCGCAACGACGAAGGGCGGCGCAGCGCAATGGCAGCCGTGGTCAGCCGAGCAGATCCGCAATCTGACAGCAGTTGCTCAGGCGGCGGTAGGTTTTGACGCGGCGCGCGGCGACGTGCTGACGGTGGAGGATCTGGCCTTCGACGACAACAGCATGCCTGCCAACCCCACGCTGCCGGGCCACGTTCTTACGGCAGTTGAAAATTCGCCGGTGCTGGTAAAGTATGTCGCTCTCTTCGCCGGTTTGATCCTGGTGCTCGCCTTTGGGGTGCGGCCGGCGCTGAGGCTGGCGCGCGGCGAAACCACGTCAACAGGCTTGAAGCAGGAGGCGAAGGAGAACAACGCGCCGTTGGCCTCTGCCGCTGTTCAACTTGCCGAAAGCCTTGAGCTGCCGCCGCCGGATCTGGAACGCATGCGGGCGCAGCGGGTCTTCGAGCAAGTGACGGAGCATCTCAAGCGCGAGCCGGTGCAGAGCACGCGTCTTTTACAGAGCTGGATCCATTCAGAGTGATGAAGCCGCCGCGCGTGCGGCGGATGCTGTAGGGCCGTGGAAAGGCAAGCCGGGCAAAGGGGGCCAGTATCTTGGCGGAACGGGAAAGTGCAGCAGAGCCAACGCGGCGCGGGTCGGTGGCCTTGAGCGGAGCGCGCAAAGCGGCCGTCTTGCTGATGGCCGTGGGCGAGGAGTCGGCCAAGCAGATTCTTCGCGGCTTGCCCGAAACGGACGTACAGCGGCTGACGGAAGAATTGGCGGATCTGCGCGGGGTGACACCGGAGCTCTCATCGTTGGTGCTCGAAGAGTTTTGGGAGCTGCTTGAGACGCAGAATTACATCGTGCACGGCGGGCTTGACTACGCGAGCCGCTTGCTGGTGGATGCCTTCGGCAAGCAGCGCGCGGAAGATCTTCTCGCCCTGGTGAAACGCTCGCAGGAAGAGTCGCAGGGCAATCTCGCCAAGCTGCAGCGTACCGATCCGCAGCAACTGGGAAAGCTGCTCGACGCCGAGCATCCGCAGACGATCGCCCTCGTGCTCGCGCATCTTGATCCCCGGCGCGCGTCGATCGTGTTCGATACCTTGAGCGAAGACAACAAGGTGGTATCGATTCAAAGGCTGGCGGAGATGCGCCAGTTCTCGCCGGAGATGGCGCAGAAGGTAGCGCATATTCTGCACCGGCGTCTTGAGATGGTGGGCGACTCGGCACGCAAGAGCTATTCGGGGTTCAAGGCGGTCGCCGACCTGATGAACCGGCTGAATATCGAAGAGGCGTCCCGCATCCTGGGTGCGATTGAAGATAAGCATCCCGAGATGGCGCTCGGCATTCGCAATCTGATGTTCACCTTTGAGGATCTGATCACGATTCCGGAAGCCAGCCTTCGCGAGATTGTTGCAGGAGTTGACAAGCGGCAGCTGGCAATGGCACTGCGCGGAGCCAACGAAGAACTGCGCGCTCAGGTCTTCAAATCGATGAGCAGCCGCGCGGCGGAGATGCTGAAAGAGGACATGGAGGTGCTGGGACCCGTGCGCTCGCGCGAAGTGATGCAGGCCCAGCAGGAGATTCTGAACAACGCGCGGCGGCTGGAGGGCGAAGGCAAGGTGGTCCTCAAGCTGGAGGCCGGCGACGAGATGCTGGCATAGGGCGATTGCGCTGAGAGAGCCGCTGAGAAAGGGAAAGGAAGCAGGTCGAGATGAAGGTAGCAATGCGTGCGGAGGCAAGGGTGGGCGTGATGCCTGCTGGAACCGAGATACAGGCTGTGATCTATCCGGCGTATTCTGTGCCGTCGTTGCCAAAATCCAGCTTCCGCCCATCGACACCT
>JBATYG010000150.1:0-4278 GCA_049673945.1 Occallatibacter sp. | reverse complement strand
TGATCACCGGCGCCATGCTGATGATGCCCTTGAAGCGATCCGTTTTGCCTTCAACAAACGCGGCCATCTCGCCGCCATAGCTGTAGCCCATCAGCGCCATGCGGTTGGCATCGAGCGGATACTTCTTGAGCACAGCATCCACGCCCGCCATCACATCGCGGTAGTCGCCGCCGCCCAGGTCATTCTTGTTCGCCGCGGCAAATTTCACGCCGTAGTTCGAGGAGCCGCGCGGATTCGGCCGCAGCACTGCCCATCCATGCCCCAGCAGAAATGCGACGAAGGCATCGTTGCGATCTTCAAAGGCTCCGAAGGGTCCGCCGTGCACATCGACAATCAGCGGAACCTTCGCCGAGCTCGCTACCGGCGGCATATAGAGCAGCCCTTCGATCGTGAACGCATCACTCTTCCACGTCACCAACTCAGGAGCAGCAGCCCAGCGCAGTCCCGCAGGCGCGAGTTCAGGTGTCTGCAGCGGCTTGCAGGCATCGCCCAGGCTGCTTGCGAAGCAAAGCTTCGCCTGTTGCCCGCCGCCCTCCGCAAGCCACAACCAGCCTGTCTGTTTGCGATTCGTGTTGAGAGCGTTGATCACCGGCGCGCCCATTTCGATTGGCGCTGGTTTCGCCTTTCCGTCGAGCGGAATGCGCACGACCGGCGTGCGGGTTCCAATAGCAGCCTGCGCGATCACGGTGTCATCGCGGAAGTAGAGATCGCGGCCATTCACCTGCCCGCGGAATCCGGCAGTCAGCCGCACCGGCTTCGCCCCGGCCTGCGTCAGGTCGAGCGCAAACAGCTCGTCACAGCCCGGCGGTGCATCCTCGGGTGTTGCTGCGCCAAATACGATCGCATTGCCATCGGGCTGCCATGCGCCGCCACCCACCGTTGGTGGAACCGCATCGAGCTTGGTTGCCTTTTCCGGAGCCGCCGCATCTACCGTCCACGCCGCGCCCGCGGGCCCAAGATCCGAGAGATCGTTTGGCGCTTCGGTAAACACTAGCAGCCTGTCAGCCGCCGGCGACCACACTGCACCACGCACGTCGGGCGCAATTGCCACCGGCTTTAGCCGGCCGTCGAGCACGCCTTCCCGCTTCAACGCCGCGAGGTAGAGCCGCGTGCCGTGTTTCTCGTGGTTGACCCACTCCGCATCCGCCTTTTCATCCTTCTGCTTCTTTTCGCCGGGCGTCTGGGGATCGTGCGCCCACACGGCGAGCCATTTGCCGTCAGGCGAGAGCGCGTAGCCTGCGACATCAATATCGACATCTTCCGACGCGGCATCCTTCTTTTTGTCGGTGTCTTTCTTGTCCGCGTCTTTTTTCTCCGCGCCCGGCGGCGGAATCGCATCCTTATCCTTCGATTCATCCACCAGTGGCGCGATCTTCAGCGTGTAGGGCATCGCCTCACCGCCGCGCAGGTCGAGGCGGAAGAGCTCGGTGTGCTCGCCGCGATGGGCCAGAAAGAAAACCGCTTCGCCATCCTGAGCCCACTCCGCGCCGCGCTCGCCCCGCTTGTCCGCGGGCGGGGAAAAGGTGAGCTGCCGCGCCTTCCCCGAGCCGTCCGTCGGCACAATCCATACGTGCGTCTTGCCGCCATCCGCGGTCGAATCCGCTACGACAAGCAAAGCCTGCTTGCCGTCCGGCGAAAGCTCCGGGTTGCTCATTGCCTTCAATTGGCGCAGGTCGTCGGTCGTGGGAAAGTGCGAAGCCGCGCCTGTTTCACCGAGCAACGCCGGCGCCGTCAAGGCGGCCCCGGAGACACACAGGGTCGCGCAAACGAAAGAAGAGAGCAGGGAAGTGCGCATGGTTTGAGGATACATGCCCTTTTCGCATGCAGAAAGACCGCCGTGCAACGGCGGTCTTTGTATTCGAAGGTGGATCGGGTTTCGGCTAGGCCGTAGGAGCCGGCGAGCGTGGCGCCGCGGCCTGCGGGGGTTGCGGAGGCTTCGGCTTCGGTGCATCTTTCTTCGACGGCGCCAGAATTGCGTGCAGAATCGTGCCTTCCATGCGCGGCATAAACTCGACCATGCCCGCCTCGCCGATGTCCTGGATCAGGCGGTGGATGATGTTGTAGCCCAGCTCGCGATGCGCCATCTGCCGTCCGCGGAAGCGCAGGCTCGCCTTTACCTTGTCGCCTTCATGCAAAAAGCGCACGGCCTGATTCTTCTTTGTCTGGTAATCGTGCTCATCCACGGTAACCGAGAATTTCACTTCCTTGATGGTGATGACCTTCTGCTTTTTGCGCGCGGCGCGCTCGCTCTTTTCCTTCTCGTAGAGATAACGGCCATAGTCCTGAATGCGGCAAACCGGCGGCACTGCGTTGGGCGACACTTCCACCAGATCAAGCCCGCGCTCGCGGGCGATCTTCAGTGCTTCAAAGGGTGGCAAAATTCCAAGCTGCTCGCCGTTCTCGTCAATCACGCGGATTTCGCGTGCGCGGATGCGGTCGTTGATGCGGATAAAAGACTTTGCCGAACGTTTGTCGAGTGCGATGATGCTCCTCCAGTTAAGCGCCGCCGCCCATGCAGTCCAGACGCGCGAACGCACCCTGAGTATAGCATTGGATTCGCTGGAAATGCCCTATTCGGAGCCCGGCTCCGGCCCTCTGCGCGACTCCTCAGGGGCTAGGCGACTGCGGCCGGAAGCGCTTCCATCGCCAGCACTTCGCCCTCGGCGCCAATGCCGGTCACCAGCACCCGCGTCAGCCGGTTCGCCGGCGCCGCGCCGGCAAGCCGCATCGGGATGAAGTTCTCGGTGAGCGCGCTGGTTCTGCCCTCGGCGGCAATCCGGTCCGGCGTGTGCAGCGTGATCGCCTCAAGCTCCCGCCCCACGAACGAGGCCCGGTGCGCGCGGGCTTTTTCTTCGCCCAGCGTACGCAATGCGGCCATACGCTCTTTCACGGCCTCTGCAGCCACAGGAGCGGCCGCATGCAACGCCCATGCCCGCGTCGCCGGCCGCGGCGAAAATGGAAAAAGGTGCAGATAGCCGAAGGGCAGCGCGCGCACCATCTCCATCGTCTCTTCGAACTCGGCATCGGTCTCGCCGGGGAAGCCCACCATCACATCCGCGCCCAGCGTCAGCTCCGGTCCGGCTGCCCTCACCAGCGCCGTCGCTTTCTCTGCGTAGTGCCACGGCCTGTACCGCCGATGCATGCGCCGCAGCACCGCATCTGAACCCGACTGCAGCGGCAGATGTGTGTGCCGCGCGAGCCGGCCACCTCTGCGGCCAGTACCCGTCGCGCGGGCCCCCGCGTGCGTCCCGGCGAACTCCGCCACGAGCGCGATCATCTCCGCGTCCCAGTCCATCGGCTCAATCGAGCTCAGCCGCAGCCGCGCGAGGTCCGTCTCGGCAAAGATGCGCCGGACTAATTCCGCCAGCGTCAGCCGTCCAGGCAGATCCCGCCCCCAGCGCCCCAGGTTGATTCCGGAAAGCACCAGCTCGTTGCCGCCCGCCGCGACAAATCCCTCCACCTGGCGTAGCACGGCGTCAACTGCGAGACTCCGCGAGCCTCCTCTGGTTTGCGGAATCACGCAGAACGAGCAGCGGTTCCCGCAGCCTTCCTGGATCTTCAGATTCGGCCGCGTCTGCGCCCCCGGCGCAAGCTGGGCCTCCTCAAGAAACGAGTGCGCAAAGCGGTCGTCGACAAAAACCGCTGCGCCATTGTGCAGCAGGGCCGAGACGCTCACCATCGGTGTATCCGGGGCAGCCCCGCGCATCAGCCGCGTCACCATTTCCGGCGCCAGTGCCTTGTGGCTGTTGCCCACCACCAACGCCACGCCTTCGAGGGCCGCCAAATCCTCCGGTGCACGCTGCGCGTAGCAGCCTGTCGCCACAATCTTTGCCGTGGGGTTCAGCCGGTGCGTTCGCCGGATAAACGCGCGGGCCTCGCGGTCAGCCTCTGCGGTAACGCTGCAGGTATTTACGACCACAACCTCGGCTTCAGTGAGCTGCTGCATGCAATGCCCCGAAGCCTGCAGGCGGTCCGCCAGCGCCTCGCCATCGGCCCTCGCCGCGCGGCAGCCAAAGTTTTCGATGTAAAAGGACGACGCCACCAAACCAGTGTAGGCCATCAGTGTAGGCCACTTCCGCATGCGGGTCGTTGGGCGCGGCTTGCGCGCGGATGCGGTAACCTCAATCGGCTCAACAATCAACGGCATGGCGCCCGAAGGCATTCTAGGATATACTTGTCAAGGCCCGTAAGAGCGGGGAAATGCCTGCCCTGAAGGGATTCGGAGAGAGCCAGTACCGGCTCTCCCAGACGAGAGAAAAAATGCCCAAGTTGAAGACC